>JAIXVO010000084.1 GCA_027482985.1 Cyanobacteriota bacterium | reverse complement strand
GGGGTCAAGGTCATGCTGCTACCTCCGTTTCACCACTTGATGGACTTCGTACCAACCCTGCGGATCATGCTTCAGCACGATCGTTTTGGGCGTAAAGGTAATCAGAAAAATGTCGAGAAAAATCAAACCGGGCGATCGCCCGGGCGGCACGGGTTCTCGCACCAATTCCTCCTGGGCATGGGGGCGAAACAGCATTTCCACCGCTTCCAGGTAAGCCTGGGGAATGGCTTTCACCACTTTCCCCAAAGTCCGCAGCCATTCCTGCCAGGATTCGCAAGATCGCACGCGACCGGGTAATAAAACCGCAAGACAAACTCCAATCAGAATATTCGCTGGACTGAAGTTTGCCGTCAGCAAAAACCAGATGGTGAGTCGCAGAACAATTTGCCCAATCATGTTGCAAACACCGCCCAAAAGAGAAACACCAGCATCAAACTCATCATCCCCATGAGGTGATCCAACCGCTCAAACATCCGGGGGATTTTCACCGTCAGCCGCTTGAAGATCAGGAAGTAGGCTAACCATCCGAGGGCGATCGTCGCTAAAGGCTTGATCACATTCGCCCAGGTATACGCTTCGATGTAGAACAAATTGGTCACGAGTAAGCCGCCAATCAGCATCGCGATCGCCACCCAGAAGCCTCGATTTAGCGGTTTGCTCGCCGCCGTTGCCGCCGATTGGTGGGGAATAAAAATCAACTTGGCAAACGAAATCGCTGTCCCAAATGCGGCGATATTCATCCCGATCACTTGCCAGGGAACCAGGTTTGCCATCGTCAGCACCTTGGCTCCAAACCCCGCCAACATCGGGAAGCCTGAGATCGAGAAGCTGGCTACCACCAGCGCGATCCAGAGGGGAGTCGCGATCGCGATTTGTTGTAACTCCTTCAAATTGCGGGTTGGGAGCTGCCCCACACTTAAAAACAGTGCCGCTTTTACTAGACCGTGACTGAGGGCATAAAAGCCACCCACTTCCGGCGCCGCCAAAATAAAGCCCAACTGCGACACCGTATGGAAGGCCAGCATCCGCTTCGCATCTTTTTCGAACACGGCATACCCCACACCCAGCAGTGCCGTCCCCACGCCAAACGCCCGAATAATCGGATCAATTTCGCCAATCACCAGCGCGCCCCGCACCAGCGGCAACACCCCAGCTTTGACCACAAAACCCGACATCATCGCCGAAACAGGCGCTTCCGATTCGGAGTGCGTCAGGGGCAACCACAACCCGGAGATGAAAATCCCACCTTTCACCAGCAATCCTAAAAAGATCAGGGCATAAGCTTCCGGCGGCGCTTCCCGCAACCCAATGAAGCCAAAAGTATGGCTGGCTTGGTAGACCAGCACGGCACCGACCAGATAAAACAGCATCGCCACATTGCTGACGAACAAATACCGCAAGCCCACCCAGATGGAGCGATCGCTGCGGGGGTAAGCAATCAGCAGAAACGCCGCAATACTCAAGACTTCCAGCGCCACATAGAGACTGATGAAGTCGATACAGGCAAAAGCGGCATTCACACTGCCATGCAGGATGATGGTTTGCGCGTAGAAGAAGGGCGTTTTGGGCGACTGCCAGCAGGCACAAATGACCGCCGCCGTCACCAACGCATTAGTCAAAATAAAATAGGCGGTTAACGGATCGACCAGCAGGGTCACGCCAAAGTTGTCCAGCAGTTCTAATTCAATCGGTTGCCCCTGGCGGAAGACCAGCAACGCATAGCCCACTGAAGCCAGCGCCACACTCAAAGCTAGCAGGCGATCGAGCTGCGGGATCAGGTAAATCACGAAGCCGATGAAGAACGGTAGGGCAATCCAGGCGATCGTCAGCATGTTCATGGCGTGTTGCCCTTCTCAATCACGTCCGTTTCGAGGGTGGGATAATCCCGCGAGAGTTTCATGCTGCCCACGAGCATTAGGGCTTGAATCGAGAAGCCAATCACGATCGCCGTCAAAATCACGGCTTGCGGCACCGGATCGGCATAACGGGTTTGCCCTTCCACCTGAATCGGCGTGACTAACCCACTGCGGGCGGCAATCACCACGTAATAGGCAATCACGCCCGTACTCATGACATCCATTGAGACAATTTTCATCAACAGGCTCCGCTTCAGCACAATGCCAAAAAAGCCCAGCAAGACAGTCGCAAAGACACATGCTTCTAACATGGGGGCTGTCTCCTCCGCAAAACGACACTCTCAAACTCCACCTGACCAACACTCAAACCCGCTCCAGGCCGCGATCGCTCACTGCCCACAATTAGATTTGAGCGCTTCACTTTGCCGTCTTTGTCAATACTAAAAATACGTGCTGACTATAGACAAAAAATGATGATTATCAGTAAGGCGATAGTATCTACATAATACGGAAGACCGTGTCCTGAGACGGTTTCCAGACTATAGAGATTCACTTTGGTCAGTCACCCAATGACTCTATAGATGGACGGTTTAGCCAACCGCGATCGCCCAGATCTGCGACTTCTCGAAGAAGTCGCAGATCTGGGTCTTCAGATGTTTATCGAGGTTGAAAGGGGGTAACTTTGCCGCCTAAGTTTTGGGTGATGGCGATCGTGTTGGCGGCCATCATTTTGCTGTAGGTGTCACCATCGCTACCGGGAGCGCCGATCGAGTCGGAGTAGAGTTTTTGGGGGGCTAGTTTCACGCCAGCCGTATTCGCTACGGTTTCGATCAACGTTGGATTGATGGTGGTTTCGGCAAAAATGGCGGGTGTGCCGGTGGCTTTAATTGCTTCCACCAACCGTTGTACCGTTTGGGCACTGGGTTGTTCTTCGGTACTGATACCAATCAGGGTGCCTGCCACAGTTAAGCCATAGGCGCGGGCATAGTATTGAAAGGCATCATGGGTCGTGATCAGTTGCCGTTGGGTGGGTGGAATGGTGGCGATTTGTTGCTTGATCCATTGATCCAACTGTTGCAATTCAGCGGTTAATTTAGCCGCATTTTGGGTGAACTTCTGGCGATCGCCCGGAGCCAATTGCCCCAGTTCATCGCGAATCCGATTCACCATCGCGATCGCGTTCTTAGCATCTCCCCAAACGTGCGGATCGGGCACTCGACCAGCGCCTTCTTTATTCATTTGCAAGGGTTGCACCACTTCCCCGACTGCGACTTTCTCGGCTTTTTGCCCACTCGATTCCATCAGACGAATTAAGCCGGGTTCTAAATTGTAGCCATTGTAGAGAATTAAGTTGGCTTGTTCAAAGGCGCGTGTATTTTGCGGTGTGGGTTCATAGACGTGAGGATCAGCCCCTGGTTGCAAAATGCCCGTGTGGGCGATCGCGTCGCCTGCGATGGTGGTAGTCCAATCGGCAATGATAGTGCTGGTGGAAACGACTGTGGGTTTTCCGGTTGCGTTGGGGGCGCTGGAAGGAGAGACGCTGCAACTAGCCAGGGCGATCGCCAACACCAAACCAGCCAGCAGCCAGCGACAGTAATTGTTTAACCAATTCGGGACACGCATGCACCCACCAGCTTTCTATACTCGACAACACCAAGCTTGATCTTAGGGCGTTGTGCTGCAATTACCATGCGTCTTTGGGGCAAACATCCCCGCCAACGCGCACCAACTTTACCGGATGGGTTGTCTTTCCTGCGTGAGACGACGAGAACTATCGGATGGCTGATTAAACCTGCTGCTACGGCACTTAAAACAGGAGTATGCAAGTGCGATCGCCAGCGGTAGGGCCGCCAAAGCCAAGAAAACCGCCCAAAAGTAACGGTTGACTGAACTCTGTCCTGGTAGGGAGGTGGTTTTCGCGCCCTGCCAGGACAATTTTAAGAAGCTTTCATTTTCCTTTCATTTTTTACGCTATTTTTTAAATACGCTTTCATTTTCCTTTCATTTTCTCTCCTGTTAGACCTCGCTCATTCCTTCCTCTTTTCCCTCGAAAGCACCTCGGAGACCTGGTTATGACCGCTATGAACCCGCAATTTCCATTTCCTGCCGTGAGCCTCTGCCAGCCGGGTGGCGTGAAGCAGGTTGCCCAATCCCTAATCCAGCCCAAAGTCACCGTCAGCCAGTTGACGGTGCATTACCGCATGGTGCAGGCATTACAGAATGTCAGTTTGACAATTCAGCCGGGGCGATTGACGGGTATTATTGGGCCGAACGGTGCTGGGAAAAGCACGATGCTGAAGGCCATGTTGGGATTAGTCCCCGTAATGCAGGGCGACGTGATCTATGGCGATCACCCTCTGGCGGATCAACTGGATCGCGTCGCTTATGTGCCCCAGCGATCGCAGATTGACTGGACCTATCCCGCGACTGTGTGGGATGTGGTGATGATGGGTAGAGTCCGCAAAGCTGGCTGGTTTCGCCGCTTCTCAAATGTCAGTCGGCAAGTGGCACTGAGCGCCTTAGACCGCGTCGGCATGAGTGAGTTTCGCGATCGCCCGATTGGGCAACTCTCCGGCGGTCAGCAGCAACGGGTCTTTTTGGCACGAGCCCTGGCGGAGGAAGCCGACATTTTTTGTTTAGACGAACCGCTGACCGGGATTGACCAAAAAACGGAAACCGTGATTTTTGACATCCTGCGGGAACTAGCACAAGCCGAAAAAACCGTCATCGTCGTCAATCACGATCTGGGAGAAGCCATTACCCACTTTGATGATTTGATTCTGCTCAACCGCGAACTGATTGCCTGCGGCGATCGCCAGAGCGTCCTCCGTCCTGAAAATATGCACAAAGGCTATGGTGGCATGGTTAACTTTTTCTCGACCATGGCGGCGTAAGGTTTATTTTCATGCTGCAACTACTCCTAGAACCTTTGCAATACGATTTCATGCAACGATCGCTGATTGTGGCGGTCTTGGTAGGAATTTTGTGTGCGGTGGTGGGGAGCTATTTAATGGTGCAACGGTTGGCGTTGCTGGGGGATGCGATTAGTCATTCGGTGATGCCGGGGTTGGCGATCGCGTTTGCGATTGAAGCGAATATTTTCATCGGGGCTTTTATTGCGGGTGTCCTGAGTACATTGCTGATTGCGCTGATTCATACGCGATCGCCGATTAAGGAAGATACGGCGATGGGGATTGTGTTCTCGGCATTTTTTGCGCTTGGGATTACCCTGATTACCGTGATCCAGAAAACCAACAAAGTTGACCTGAATCATTTTTTGTTTGGCAACATTTTGGGTGTGAGTTGGAGCGATGTGATCAGTACGGTGGTGATTGCGGCGATCGTGGTCGTGATTATTGTCCTAATTTTTAAGGAACTCCAGTTTTACACTTTTGATCCAGTCGGCGCGCAGGCGGCAGGGTTACCCGTCAACTTGCTCAACTTTGGCTTGATGATTTTGATTGCCCTGACGATCGTTGCTAGCCTGAAAGTGGTGGGTGTGATCCTGGTGCTGGCGCTACTCGTCACCCCCGGTGCGACGGCCTATCTACTCGTCACGCGGCTGCACTGGATGATGATTCTGGGTGCCCTGCTGAGTGTGATCTCTAGCGTCAGTGGGATGTATCTCAGTTACTATTTCAATCTGCCCTCAGGCCCCGCAGTCGTGCTGGTTTCAGCAAGTTTTTTCACGGTGGCGTTTCTCTTTAGTCCGCAACATGGCTTGCTGACTCATCCCCAATCAGGATCGGCGCTGACTCCCCTCTGGCGCGAAGTGAAGGGGCTGCTGCCCTGGCAGCGATCGCGGCGGTAGGGGATGAGAGAAAAGGCAGGGAGGAAGCGGGAGGGACAGGAAGCTAGATCGCCGAGGAATAAAGGGGGTGGGGAGCGCAAGAAGCCGGAGGGATGGGCGATCGCGAAGATGGTAGCAATAGGGGTTCATGACTACCTGCCAGCGGTGCCTGCGTCATTTGATGGTGAACGGTGGCCAGCATGAGGGGGAGTTCTGAGCGTACCCGTTTCCAGTAGAGGTGAGGGAATTGGGTGTAATCGAAGTTGCATTCGCGAAAGACTTGCT
The DNA here is from genome assembly GCA_027482985.1 of Cyanobacteriota bacterium. GTDB lineage: Bacteria > Cyanobacteriota > Cyanobacteriia > Leptolyngbyales > Leptolyngbyaceae > JSC-12. The sequence goes on along the minus strand of JAIXVO010000084.1, from coordinate 2,832 downwards.
CAATCCGGCGGTAACGGTGCAGTGACCAGTCACACAAAATTTGCCAGGAGGGGTGTAAATCTTTGGCTGCTAGCAGGGGCCGCACCCGTCGCCGCAGTCGAGGCAAGTAAATATCAAGCCAGAACTGCATCATTTTGTAATAGTTGGGAGTTTGCAAGGCGCGATCGCGGCTGAAGTCGGCGGGGCTCAGGTCAAAATGGTGCAGCACTTCCAGCGGCAAGTAACACATCCCGTGGCTCAAATCTTCTTGCAAATCCCGCAGATGGTTATAAAACTGATCGACCATGCCAAACTGGTGGGCATCCGTCTGGTGATGGTTAGCCAGGAATGGCAAGACTTGAAAAAATGAGCCCGCCAACTGCGCTAACAATTGTTCGTACTCACTACAGGTGGCGATCTCTAAATGGGGGGTGCTGTAGGTGGCTGTGGCCTCAACATACTGGTTCCAAGCACTCACAGTAGCAGGCTGGAGCAGCTGCCCTTGTGGATGGAACCAGCGATCGCGCATAGCAGTTAAGAGTGAGCCGAATGGCGAGGTGGGAGAAATTGTGCCTTCAGCCTGTAACTGCTGCCAATCTGCCACAAAAGTTTGAAAGTCGGTGGTATCGCTGCCGCCAAATTTCGCTTCGGCCAACCGATCAATCACCCGAATCCAGCGCATTCGCTCGATCCATTCCTGCTGTACTGATGTTTCTAAGTGCATCACCCAGCCCGCGTTGTCTTCGTCTTTCAAAGCATCATTCGCGATCGCGGCATAGGCCGAAGACCCGATGCGTTTAGCGATGGAGTCAGGTTGATGCCGGCATTGCAGCCCGATTTTAGGAGCAACTTTGAGTCGATTCAGACCTACGAGTAACGGCATGGTAGATGAGTTTAGAACAGGATGCAGGGCCTTCAATATTCGTAGGATTCCCCAGCCACCACCAAACTAACAGCGGCGATCGCCTATCAGATCTGGCTTCGGCGGCAAATGACACAGCAGTCGAGCCGAGTTCGGAGAACTTTACCCCAATCGGCACAGGCGGACTTGGTATAATCAGGCGGCAACCTGCCATGAGGAATTTCTACGTCCATGTCTCTATTTGATTGGTTTGCAAATCGCCAGAAGTCAGGTCCCATTAGCAAAGAAGGGCAGGAGCGAGAGATCGCTGATGGGCTGTGGTCGAAATGTGAAGCCTGTGGCGTGTTGACCTACACCAAAGATTTACAGGCGAATCAGAAAGTCTGCCCGGAATGCCATCACCACAATCGGGTGTATAGCGACGAACGGATTCGCCAACTGATTGATGCCAACACCTGGATGGCATTGGACACGGGTTTGAAAGCCACTGACCCGCTGAAGTTCCGCGATCGCAAAACCTACAGCGATCGGTTACGCGAGATGCAGGAAAAAACCAAGCTAGCAGACTCGGTGCAAACAGGCATCGGGCGACTGGATGGACTCCCGGTGGCATTGGGCGTGATGGATTTTCGCTTCATGGGCGGCAGTATGGGATCGGTCGTGGGCGAAAAGTTGACCCGGATGATTGAACGGGCGACCCGCGAACGCCTCCCCGTGATCATCGTCTGTGCTTCTGGCGGGGCGCGGATGCAGGAAGGGATGTTGAGCTTGATGCAGATGGCGAAAATTTCGGGTGCCCTGCAACGCCTGCAAGATGCCCGCTTGCTCTATATTCCGGTGCTCACCCATCCGACGACGGGCGGGGTGACGGCGAGTTTTGCCATGTTGGGCGACATTATTTTGGCGGAACCGAAGGCCACCATTGGGTTTGCAGGACGGCGTGTCGTGGAACAAACGTTGCGCGAGAAGCTGCCGGAAGATTTCCAAACGGCGGAATATTTATTGCAGCATGGGTTCGTTGACGCGATCGTGTCGCGGACGCAATTGAAGCCCACCCTGGCGCGCTTAATCCGCCTCCACCAACCCTTGACAACACCGCCAGCGTTACCTGTGCATCTGACGGAAATTCGTCCCGTCAGCGTCACCACTCCGGATTAGGCGAATCTCCAGCAACGCTTGGGAAAGGGCACACTCAGTGGCATGATAGTTGTACTTACCCAAGCCACACACTTAAGGAGAACCATGCTCAAAAGATACATTTGGCTTGCTATAGCCACTGTATTCTTCGCCTTCCAAGCATTTGTGGGAACTGCCACCGCAGCGGAACTGGATGCTGCCACCCGTACCGTTCCTTTCAACAATGATGGCGACACGATTACCCTCAGCTTGAAGCAGGTAAAAGAAGGGAAACGTTTATTCCAATATGCTTGCGCTCAATGCCATGTGGGTGGGATTACCAAAACCGATCCCAACGTCGGGCTTGACCCCGAGGCCCTGTCTCTGGCGACCCCGCCCCGCAACAGCATCACGGCTCTGGTGGACTACATGCAAGACCCCACCAGCTATGACGGTGAACAGTCGATCGCCGAAACTCACCCCAGCATCAAGAGTAAGGATACCTTCGCAGCCATGCGGAACCTGACGGACGCTGATCTGGAGGCGATCGCGGGTCATATTCTGTTGCAACCCAAGGTGGTGGGCGACAAGTGGGGCGGCGGCAAGATTTACTATTAAATCGTTGCCAGTATGAAGACCCTGGGATATTCCAGGATCTTTCGTATCCGGGTCTGCTCCATTTGGAGAAGATATAGAGAAGACTTTAGACCTCAGAGTGCGATCACCCTGGACTCTAAGGTCTTCTTGTTTTAGACCCCTAATTTTAATTTTTCTCTTCATCGCGGCCCAACGACTATGCCTGCCCCCTCTTCATTGGTCAGCGGTATTCAAGTCCAGACTCAACGGTTTCAGCCCCAACGGTTACGGCAGGCCGC
>JAIXVO010000509.1 GCA_027482985.1 Cyanobacteriota bacterium | reverse complement strand
TTGTGAGGTAGTCAGCGGGATCGGCAACGGGAGCACCATCGATCATCAGGCTGCGTTCGGCCAGTTCGTCGAGCATGGCAAACACTTCGCCGCCTTGATCTTCAAACAGCAGGTGGAGATCCCGGAAGAGGGGACCGAAGGTGAGCCAGTGATATTTTTTGTAGTTCAAGTAAGCAACGAGGGTGTTGGCTTGCTGACGATTCAGGGCTTTGACTAAAGCGGTTGCTGTGGGTTGAAGGGTGGTCGTCATAGCAGCTCCTAAAATTCTTGGATGAGGGTCGTCAAATCAACGAGATTACGCAATATCTGCACTTAAGTAAATCATACTCGTTATGAGTATGAGTTGACAAGTTGAGAGTAGTCGAGTTCCTGCGCAGATTATTCTATTGTGATCGGATGGGAATCTGAGGTTTCCCAAGAGAAGATTTAATATCTGAGTAAGGGGATCACGATCGCACTGCAATGTCTACGCGATCGCGGCAGGACAATACCTATCGCGATCGCGCTGTCCAAAATGCGATTGGGTTTAGAAAATATCGGCAGGATCGGCTTGCTGGACTTTGCGGACGGCCAGAGCACCGGAGATCACACACATGATGACCGCCAGGATCAGGACTAAAACGGCGCGATCAACCGTCATCGCGATCGGTAAAGCGGTGGCGTTGCGGGTCAGGGTGTAAAGTCCCATGGAGAGAATTAAACCGGGAATGTAGCCCAGGACGGCTAAGATCAGCGCTTCCTGGAAGACGATATTCAGTAAGTAGAGATTTTTGTAGCCCATCGCCTTGAGGGTGGCGTATTCGGGCATGTGATCGGTGATGTCGGTGTAGAGAATTTGGTACACGATGATGGTGCCGACCAGGAAACCGATCGCGGTGCCCAGCGTGAAAATAAAGCCGATCGCGGTACTGCTGCGCCAGTAATTGCGCTCAAAGTCCATGAACTCGGCTTTAGAGAACACATGCACATCGTTCGTCACATCTTGCAACTGGGTTTTCATGGCCGCCAACGTCTGATTTAAATCAGCACCCGGTTTCAGTTTCACTGATCCAACATCAATCAGACCATTGTTGCGGCGCTCAAAAATGCGCAGAAAGTTGAGGTCACTGGTGATGATGTTGCCGTCGGCACCAAAGGATGCCCCTAAACTAAACAGATCGCCAACGGTGACGCGTCTCCCGGCGACTTCAGTTTGCACTGGTTTACCCGTGGCAAATAAGGCAGGAATGGGACCAAACTCATCGCGTGACAGGCGATCGAAGAGGACGACATCGGGAATTTTGATCGGGTCAATATTGGGCACCAGTTCGGTACTGAAGACTTCATCGGCGGGATCAAACCCAATCACCAAAATGCCGCGAGTCCGCTGGTTCTCAGGATTTTTCCAGAGGGCAAAATCGAGGTAAATCGGGCTGATGGACTCCACGCCCGGAAAGCCGAGTGCCTGATAGAGTCGCCGCTGGGAGAAGCTCCGCATGGCGATCAGAGACGTAGATTGGGGACTAATCAGGAAAATATCGCCCTGCAAATTTTTATGCAAACTGACGGCGCTGTCGAATAGAGCATCCTGAAAGCCCAATTGGATGAACATCAAAATCACGGCAAACCCAATGCCAGCTAGGGCAATCAGAAGCCGGATACGTTCTCGAAGCAGTTGGAGCCAGGCGAGGGGAATGGCAAACATTAGGGTTGAATTTTGACCTTGACCTGGAGATTTGTCAGTTCAGAAACGGGGCGGCTATCATCCAGCCGAATTTTGACTTCCACGACCCGCACATCGGTATCGGCAGCGGGGTCAGTGTTGAGGACATCATTTTTGCGGATTAGCATCCCGACTTGCTCCACGGTGCCTGAAATTTCGCCTGGAAAAGCACTGCTGGTAATGGTGGCGCGTTGACCCCGTTTGACGTTCTGAATATCGGTTTCGTAGACTTCCGCGACGGCGTACATCTGATTCGTGTTGCCAATTTCCGCAATGCCGTCCGCACTCACCTGTTCACCCTCTTTGGAGTGAATTTTGATCACCTGACCGTTGATGGGCGATCGCACGATCGCGGCTTCCAAATCCGCTTTGGCCCGTTGCATATTGGCGACGGCCACATTCACGTTCGCTTGAGCCTGTTGGATATCAGTCGGTCGCACCTCGGCAATGCTACTCAGGGTGCCGCGGGCTTGGTCGAGTTGCCGACTGGCTTCTTCGAGCTGGCGAGCGGCAGCGGCATAGTCTAACTGGCGATTCTCGAATTCTTGTTTGGAGATGGCACCCTGATTGTAGAGACGGGTATAGCGATCGGACTCTAACTTGGCGCGTTGGGCTTCGGCAGCGAGGCGTTCGACGGTAGCCGCACGAGCAGCGATCGTGGCTTGTTGGGCTTCCAGATCCCCCCGTTTAGCCCCCGCTTGCACTTGAGCCAGTCGCGTTTGGGCTTCTTTCACCTGGGCTTCGGCTTGCAGTCCGGCAGCGAGGAGGCGATCGTAGGTGTCGAGGACGGCGATCGGTTGACCCGCTTTGACGGTGGCTCGTTCCTGCACGAGCAATCGAGCAATGCGCGGTGAGCCAAAGATCGGAGTGGCGTTCCCACCAGAGGAAGGCGCAGCGACTTTAATCACTTCGCCAGCAGGTTCTAGCCGTCCCAAAGCCGTGATCGCATTCTCACTGGCACTGGTGGTGGGCGAGGGAGATGGCGATGGCGATTGGCTGGTGGGAGCAGGACGCAACGCCAGGAAGATCCCCAATCCCGCACAGCCTAGAGCGGCTGCAATCAGCAGGGCAATCCACTTGCCAGACTTGAATCGCTCTTTATCACCCAAAGCTTTATACACAACGTAAATTTCATCGAAACTTTGATTAACAATTGTGACATAGTTAGGCAGCTTTGGGTTATCTAATTAATTGTGCGCCATGCGGGTGGTTCGGAAGGTGACATTGGACCCCTCTTGGGTTTGCTCCAGCACCAGTAATGGAGTAGGTTTTGCTTTCTGATCCCAGTGCATGTTGGCAATGCGTCCCTGAATGGTAGGTTGCCAGGTGTCGTTATCGCCTGTGGGACTGAGGTAGGTTTCGATGCAGTCAATGATTTGGTTAATGGTGACCGAGGTTGGCTGCGTCGGCAATTTGAAGATCTTGATTTGAATCCGAAACAGGACGCGCTTGGTGCCTTTGGGTAGATCACCAGGTTCGTATTCCACATCAAAGACTTCTTCGATGTGGCGACCCGTACTGGCAATGCCGATTTCTCCCTGAGTACCCTGACCGGGACGGAGTGCCACGCTGATTTTTTCTTTGACTTTAACTTTAATCTG
>JAIXVO010000823.1 GCA_027482985.1 Cyanobacteriota bacterium | reverse complement strand
TCAATTTGCGTGACGAATGGTATGGTAACGAGCCGGATGGTATTGAAGGAATTTATAAGAAACTGGCGAAACAGCGATTGTTGCGAGTGGTCGAGCCAACGGATTTCCTGCAAGGGCTAACGTTGCTGTATACCTACGAAAAACGCAAAGTCGATATCCTGGAAGGCAAAACGGGTAAGCAAGTGACGGGTGTGAGTGCCAAACGAGAAGCCGTATTATCGTTACCCTTGAGTGCATACCAGACCTGGAAAGGCAAACTGACGGCTGGTTTTTGGGAAGCGGCGAAGTTCCTGCGCCGAGAATCATTTTTCTCAACCCATGACTTACCCTACCGAACTCAACTTGTCCCGCTGGCGGCTGTCCTGGCGCTGTTGGGCGATCGCTGGCTGCAACCTGCGGTTTACCAGAAACTGGCTCGTTGGTATTGGTGCGGCGTGTTGGGTGAACTGTACGGGGGGGCCGTGGAAACTCGGATCGCGCTGGATCTGCAAGACCTGATGCAGTGGATTGATGGCAGTGCGGAGGAACCCACCACCATTCGAGATGCGAACTTTCAACCGGGTCGGTTAGAAACCCTGCGATCGCGCACAAGTGCTGCGTATAAAGGGATTAACGTCTTAGTGCAGCGCCAGGGAGCCAAAGATTTTTTCTGGAATTCAACCATTCGCGATTTGGATGAATCTGACTGGGAAGAACGCAAACTCGACATTCATCACATCTTTCCAGTGAAATGGTGCGAGGCCAAAGGGATTCCGGCGGGTCGGTACAACTCCATCCTCAACAAAACGCCCATCTCCTACAAGGCCAACCGCATGATCGGCGGACAAGCACCCAGTATCTACTTGAACCAGATCCAAACACATGCAGCCGTGCAATTGGACGACGTTGGGATGGATGCCATCTTGATGACCCACAGCATTGATCCAGGTTGCCTGAGACAAGATGATTTTGAAGGATTTATCAGTGCCCGTCAGCGATCGCTCCTCACCAAAATTGAAACGGTCATGGGAAAAGCGATCGTTGCATCGAATGAATTAGTTCCTGAAGACGCAGCCGATGAAGAGGCATGAGTCGCAGTCCAGGTAAGGGCGATCGCAGTTCACCTCTGATCAAGCGGTGAGATGATTGGTTTTGAGGAATTGTCGTAGGGCATCATTGACCGCTTCTTCTGTCGGAAACGCATCCGCAAGGTCAGGATCAAGTTTGATGAGATTAGTTCCGGCTTGATAGCGAGTAACGTACTTCCCGCGTACTCCCTCTCTTAGCAAATCTCGCAGAGTCGCTTCATCATATTCGGGTGGTAAGTCATCTTGGCAGGACATTTGATATTTAGCGAGGTTTATTTTTGCTTGCTATGGATTCCAATCAAAAATCATTTGCTTTTGATTGTAGCAAGCTTGATTCTTTACTCATAGCGCCAAATTTTGATGGTGCGATCGAAGCTGGCGCTGATGATGGTTTTGTCGTCGGAACCGAAGAGGACGGAACTGACCGGATCAGCATGACCGGGTTCGAGGATGATTTTTTTGCCGGAGGGGAGGTTCCAGAGTTGGAGTAGGTCACTGGCGATCGCGAGCTTCTTCCCATCGCCACTAAACGCCACCCCATTCACCCGTCCCGCTTCCACCTCTAACGTGCGATGCCGACGAGTTTTCAGATTCCATAGTTTGACGGTGCCATCCCAACTAGCACTGGCGAGGGTGGTGCCATCAGGCGAGAACGTCAGTCCCGCAATTTGATTGCTGTGTCCTTCCAATGTGCGAATTTCGGTGCCTTGCTCGGCATCCCAGAGTTTGATTGTCAAATCGCCGCTGCCACTGGCTAACAGTGCCGGGGTCGGGTCACCGCTGTTCAAAGCGGAGAGGAGCGGTAAATCGTCGCTTTCACTGACAGCAGGACGGAATGCCAGCGCATCAATCCGATTCGTATGTCCGACTAAGCCCTGCCGTTTGTAGCCGTTAGGTAAATCCCAAATGGTGATCGGGTCGTAGAAACTGCTGCTGGCGAGGAATTGGCCTTCAGGTGCCACCGCGATCGCCAACACGGTGTCTGAATGCAAGGCCAGCGTCGAGAGGCGGCGACCCGTCCCCACTTCCCAAAAACACAGGGTTTTGTCTGCACTGCCGCTGATCAACACTTTGCCATCGGGAGAGAAGGCGATCGCTGGGACGATATCCAGATGCCCGCTGAAGGTGCGGAGCGGTTGGAGGGTTTCCAGGTGCCAGAGGCGAATAGTTTTACCGCTGGTGCTGGCGAGGATGGGAGCAGTGGGGCAGAGTGCCAGGGCATAAATCCGGGCGGGACTTTCAAAGGTTTGGACGCATTGCCAGGTGGGGAGCGATCGCCGCCGTGACTTCAACTCAATCGGCGGTTGATCCAGTTGAATCGGGTTTTGGGAGACAACGGCAGGCGTGACGACGGGGGGGCGACGGGCAATCCGAAACGACGGTTGCAGCGAGGGGGAGGAGCCTGGGGCGATCGGGACTGAGGGCACGTAAGCCACTGGGGGCGGCGGGGGGATCGGGACAGGAGGGATGGGGGGTGGGGGGGAAGAAACGGGCGCAATGGCGGCACCTTCCAAATCTTGTAGGACTTCCGCTGCCGTCTGATAGCGTCGGGCGATCGCCCGTTCCAGCAACCGATCCAGGATGTAACTCAACTGATCGCTGATCGGCGTTGAAAGGTACTGCCGCCAGATCCAGGCATCGGTCGCCGGATCAAACAAATCGTAGGGGGAGACTTTTGTCAGCAAATTGACACAGGTCACGCCCAGACTATACAGATCGCTGGCAAACACTGCCTTGCCCCGCGACTGTTCCGGCGCGACATATTCGGGACTGCCGATCGTCGTGCCTGTCTTCATCAGGTCGGAGGTAGTGAGGGATTTCGCCGCGCCAAAATCGACCAACACTAACCGCCCGATCGCCAGTAGGCCAGCACTGGGTTCGCTCACCTGTTGCAGCTCGTACAGCAGGCGACTGGCATCGGCGACGAGATATTGGCGTTGGGCGGGGGGCAAACCCATGTAGCGGATGAACTGGGCACCTAATTGCTGACAGCGATTGGCGATCGCGCTAGGGAGTTCTCTGGGCGGTTGGGACAAACTGAAGCCCAGCAACTCGTGAAACCGATAGGACGGACTGACGAAATTACGGAACCCTTGATTCGATTCGATCGCCAATGCCTGTTGCAGCAAACTCCAATCCAACTGTCCCGATCGCGGCAAACTCAGCCCCAGTTGCGACCCGGTGATGATGATGTTGCCTGGTTTAATATCGCGATGAATGACATTGTGAGAATGGACAAAATCCACGATGGGCCGTAGTTTTGCCAAAATTTCCCGAATTTGCGGTTCCACAAATGCCCCTTGCTCATTCAAGGCATCCATCAGATTTTTCCCCTGAATGAATTCCTGAATCAGATATTGATTGCCTTCCTGGTGAAAGTACGCCAGCAGTTCGGGAATGTGCGGATGGTGCCCCAATTCTTCCAACCGGACGGCTTCCTGCTGAAACAGGGACATTGCCTTTTTCAAATTCCGGGGATTTTGCGCCACGATGGGCAAAAATTGTTTAATCACACACTTGGGCTTCGAGGGTTTATCCTCATCTACTGCCAGGAAGGTGCGCCCAAATCCCCCCTGCCCGATCGCCGCGATCGCCCGATACCGATCTTTCAGCAGCAGGGTCGCCCCACAACTACGACAAACCTTCGCGCTACCGGAGTTGCGCGGCTTGGGGCAGTCGGGGTTGAGGCAGTAGGTCATAAACCACAGAGATGCCAGGTAAAGCCTATGATAGCCGTCTATCTAAGACTGGAATGACGAGGATCACCGAACTGGGAGGACGACCATGCAACCCACGCGATCGCAGCAACAACTTCAGGACTGGCAGCAGTTTTTGACCACCCCGCTGGAGACGGTGCTGGCGCGATCGGGGCAGGTCAATGTGGAAAGTGTTTGGCTGGAACGCTTCCAAACCATCGTGGCAACGGTACCCGCCTATCGCCAGTTTTTGCACAGCCACGGGATTGATCCCGCTCAGGTTAAATCCCTCACCGACTTTCAGCAGTTGCCCCTGACGACGAAGGACAATTACCTGCGGCAGTATCCCCTGACGGCGTTGTGTCGGGCGGGACAATTGGAGGGCTGCGATTGGATTGCCGTGTCGTCAGGTTCCACGGGAGAGCCGAGCTTTTGGGCGCGATCGCTGACGGATGAATGGCAAATTGCCACCCGCTTCGAGCAAATTTTTCACGATAGCTTTCAGGCCGATCAGCGGCGCACTCTGGCAGTCGTCTGTTTTGCCCTGGGCACCTGGGTGGGCGGGATGTATACCGCCAGTTGTTGTCGGCATCTGGCGAGTAAAGGCTATCCCCTGACGGTGATTACACCCGGTAACAACAAAACCGAGATCTTGCGCGTGATCGCCGCCTTGTCACCCCAATTTGACCAGACCGTGTTGCTGGGCTACCCCCCCTTTTTGAAAGATGTCGTTGATAGTGGCATCGCGCAAGGGCTGGACTGGTCTGCTTATCACGTCAAATGGGTGATGGCAGGGGAGGTCTTTAGTGAAGAGTGGCGATCGCTCGTGGGCACCCGCTTAGGCTCAACCAATATCTGTTTCGACTCCGCTTCCCTCTATGGCACTGCCGATGCCGGGGTTCTGGGCAATGAAACGCCCTTAAGTATTTGCATTCGCCGCTGGTTATCCGATCACCCGGACGTGGCGCGGGAGTTGTGGGGAGAATCCCGCCTGCCAACCCTGGTGCAATACGATCCCCTCAGCCGTTATTTTGAAGTCGAGGATGGCACCCTGCTGTTTTCCGGCGACAATGGCATCCCGCTGATCCGCTATCACATCGCTGATCAAGGCGGAATTCTGCCCTATGCCGACCTGCTGCAATTCCTGGCGCACCATGACTTTGATCCACTGGCTGAATTAGCGGGACAGCGAGGCATCCATGCGTTGCCGTTTGTCTATGTGTTCGGGCGATCGCAGTTCACGGTGTCCTATTTTGGCGCAAACATTTACCCAGAAAATGTGACGGTCGGGCTGGAGCAAGCCCCCGTCAGCGATTGGGTCACAGGTAAGTTTGTGATGCAGGTGAAAGCGGATGCGGATCAAAATCAATTTTTGGCGATCGCGGTCGAACTAGCTCCCGGTGTGACGGCGGATGCAGCGAAACAAGAGGCGATCGCGGCTGCCATTTTACATCACCTGAAACGCCTCAATAGCGAGTTTGCCAACTACGTCCCCCCGCCCTACCAGAATCCTCAAATCAGCCTCCTGCCCACGAGCGATCCAGACTACTTTCCCGTGGGTGTCAAACACCGGTACACCCGCAAAAATTGAGCTGACACTCTTTGCTAGTTTTGGGTTAGAAAGCGAAGTCGTTCGGCAAATCATGAGGTGGGATATGGCGGTATTACGAGAGTCACCCTGGTATCAAGAAATCCTGCGAGAAGGCGAATTGCGGGCCGAACAAAAAGAGCGATCGCTCATCCTGAGAATGATCGTGCGGAAGGTAGGTGAACTTACCCCTGAAACGCTAGCTCAAATTGAAGCGCTACCCATTGACCAATTAGAAGCATTGGGAGAAGATTTGCTTGACTTTAACCAGCCTGCAGATTTAACCCTGTGGTTACAACGAAATCAACCTTGAAACTTTGATGGCCTTGTGACTGATATGAGCGATCAAAATTTCAAGGTTGACTAACTGTTGGATGAGAATTTTTGCGTTCTTAAATTCGATTGATCTTTTCTAAGGGCATCGTCATTGATGCCCCTAAAGATTCAAATTAACCACAAATGCAGGAGCGAGTGTCTAGATTGAATTTATAGCCGTGGGGCAGGATATGTAATTTGACACCGCACAGAGCGAGAGGTTCATCTTTTAACAACTGATCAGCATTATTGTGGGTGAGTTCGGAGACATCAACGATAGTCACAGAACTTTCGCCAATCACTTCGACTTCGTGGGAGTTGATCGCGATCGCGGTATTTTCATCAATCCCAAAACCCAAGACAGCCGGTTGTTGGGCAACAGCGGAGAGTAATCGCCCGATTCTACCCCGTTGGGCAAAATGCTGGTCAACCACAACCCCCGGAAAGAAGCCCATGCCCCGATCCATTGTGACCGTATCCAACTTGGGATTATTTTCGGATTCCCCTTCCACGATCATCGTGTCCGGCATCATCGCCGCACCAGCGCTGGTACCCGCAATCACCGCCCCCTCGGAGAAGCGTTTGTGGAGGGCGGCATCAAGTTCCGTATCCTTAATGCACTCGGTAATCCGGGATTGATTCCCACCCGTGAAGAAAATGCCCGTCGCCTGTTCAATGTCGGCGATCGCTTTGGGGTCACTGGCATCTTCGCGGGAAGCGGTATCAACGACCTGCACATCTGCCACGCCCAATCGGTGAAACACCCCCAGGTAAGTTTCGCCCACTTCTCCCGGCAGTCCTGTTGCGACGGTCATCACCACGACGCGAGCCTGCAACCCACCGGAGCGGCGCACAAATTCCCGCAGGATTTTGCAGTCTCCTTCCTTATCTTCGGCACCGCCAATAATCATGAGTTGACCGTAGGATTCAGGCAGAGCCACGTTTTCATGGTCAATAGTGCCCGCATCAACGATCGGGGTTGTTTCTGCTACTTGTGTTTCCATAGGAGTTAAAGCTGTTCGAGATTCGACTATAAAGTCAATCATCGATAACATTTGCGAGAAACAAAACTTTCCTAAGATAGAGGTTAATAGCGTGATAGCACGTTCATAAACTTACAACTGACCTGTTCATGCTGCGATCGTCAGCATCACTTTTAATCACACTATGCACCAACTAAAGCATCACTTTAAGGGTCTTGTTGCCACAACGAGCTGAGGCAGTCATGTGCTGCCGCTAATCAGCGATGGCAAGGCTACCCCTGGTAAATCCTTTAGTGACAGTGGGGAGACGCTCCACCCCCATTATCAAAAATTAAATGATGAAAAACCTGCTCCGCGATGGCGCGTCATCTCTTAGAACCTGACGACGCGCGATCGCTGTTTGTTCACTATTGATCGTTTGAACCCACTCATTCAATTTAATTTGTAGCGTGTTTAACCAAACACCTCACCTCTCTTCCGAAAGAACTCAACTCGTAGCCCTTCGGATTAAACCTCCTCCCCATTGATTGTTTGTCTCACGACAGATGTGATGGCATCTAAGTTTCGCTAGGGTCAAAGTGGACAATCACCCGATTTCATCATGTTGTTAGACGGAGATACCGCGACCCCCCGGATAAATGCCCGCCGCACGGATGCCTTTGACATTTTTAATTTCCAGCAATTTGTGGGGCCTAATCCGTGGCTCAACACAGGGGCGTATGTGTTTGATGTGAGATTAACAGGCAATTGTGAGCCGCTGTCCATTGCCGCGTACTTGGCAGTGATTGGCGATCGCTATCCGCAGTTGCAAGCGCAAACCTACGCAAGCTACGCCCATTTATTTGCTCAAACCGTCATTGAAGTCGGCAAATTAGACATGGATTTGCACTTCACCCAGTGGCAGGTGCAACCCTGTGCCAAGCACTGTAGGACGATCGCGATCGAGTCGCTCCATGCCCGGACGACCAGAGCCGTGATCTTTGCTGTGTGGGATTGGTGGGAGGCGATCACGCAAGACCGCGCCTTTCAGATTGCGGATCAAATTGAAGTGATGCAATCCCTGTTTCGGCAGTCAGTGTATGGCGGGCCAACGGTTTATGCCTTACTGCGAACCGCTCATGCCATGGGAATCCCCGCCTTTTACCTGTGGGATGAAGGGCTGATGCAATATGGCTATGGCAAACAGCAAATTCGCGGCATTGCCACCACCTTTGACCGGGATAGCCACATTGATTCTGATTTCACCACCCAAAAAGACGACTGTAAAGCGTTTTTGGCGACGATGGGGTTTCCCGTTCCTGGCGGACGGATTGTATATACGCTGGATGAAGCCCTGGCAGCAGCAGCCAAAATTGGCTATCCGGTGGCGGTGAAGCCCGTGGTGGGGCATAAGGGCATTGGTGTGACCGCAGCGGTGCAGAGCGATCGCGAATTGGCACAGGCGTTTGATCGAGCCTTGGCGGCGATCGCGCCCGACCAACCCAGTCGCATCATCATAGAGCAAAGTATTTCCGGTCAGGATTATCGTTTGCTCTGTGTGAATGGGCGGTTCGTAGCAGCCACCGAGCGGCGTCCGGCAGCCGTTATTGGAGATGGCAAATCCACCATTCAAGCCC
>JAIXVO010000427.1 GCA_027482985.1 Cyanobacteriota bacterium | reverse complement strand
TTTGAGCCGGACAGACAGCAAACTGAGAACAGATGAACAAACCGATGCAGAAAAGACTGGACGTTTTCAGGTGTCCCCAGTGTAACTTTACAATCTGTTTAGGGATAGACTTAACATTTATAGTACTTGCGTTACGTAGAAGTATCTAGAATTTCGCGAGACATCCCGCCATTGCAGGTCAAAAAGAATGACTGCGATCGCTCCCAATTCAGCTTCCTCTTGCTCTCCCAGTTCTGTGCAACAGCCAGAAGAACTCAGTTCGCTTCAATCAGACTGCCGACAGGCTCCGGCGGCGACTCCGCATTTTCAGGCAAATGCCCCCATCGAACTGTTACAAATAATACTTCTAAGAATTGTAAACTCTGGGGCTGTGAGTTCCAAATTTACACAATTGTTAAACTCTGAACAGTGGCCCTTATCATTCTCTACCGATCGCCCAAGAGGGCGACAGATACCCCTGAAAGCGTCGCGCCGAACCACGGAGACTGCCTATCGATCTGCCTTGCCGCAGGTGATTGCGGTTGGGCAACGGGATCACCAAGCGGCGATCGCGGGGGTTTTGCAGACGGAGTTCAGGACCCTGAAAACCCAATTCAATGAGTGTGATGAGTCCGCCTTATCACTGGCTTCGGCAATCCGTGGAATTACGGTGACACAGACAGTTCAGTCTGATCTGGAATTTTGTTTGCAGGCGGGCGCGATCGCGTATTGGCTGAATCGCTTGCTTCATCCTGACTTCACAATTCCGGCGATCGGGATGCCCGTTCTACCCGATATCGCCCACCGCACTTTTACCTTGCAACACGCCCATGCTCGAAGCTACGGCTTGAGCCAACAAGCGCTGATTGATCAGCAACAGGCACTCCCGCCAGATAATTTTGCTCCAGCGGCTTTACTCGCATGGCATTGGTCAGCCGCCCACCTGCCCCACTTGCCCCCCGCCGGACAGTCCCTCATCCCCCTGTTGATCCAAGTCCTGGATTGGATGGTTGACCCGTCACAACACTCCGCCAAGCGCTTGTTTTTCCTGACAGAAGCGATCGCTCAAGGCTTCACAGCGGTTCATCAAGCCTGCCAACTGTGGCATCCTGATTTTCAACAAAACCGCGATCGCCGCCAAGCCTACGGTCAACTTCTCCTCACCACCCAGCGCGTGCTTCAGCGTTGTCTGCACAGTCTCGGGGCGATCGCGCCGCTCACGTTGTAATCTCTTTGCGGTACGTTATTCCCCCGCAAACCCCTAAGTTGAGCCACGACATCATCTCTACCCCTCCCCCGTGCCGGGTTCTACCTTCAGCTAGACTCGCTTTTCGCGATTTCATCCGATGATTGTAAAGAGATGTTCGGAAATCCCCACCTGACAAAGTGCGGGTTTTCTTTGAAGATTTTGTTAAATTTTAACCCTTTGATATTACTTTTGCCTTTGCTTCATTTTCCTAAATTTCTTTATTAGTAGTTTTTGAAAATGACGCGAGGCTCTACCAGGAGGTTTAATTATGCGTATTGCTCAGATCGCCCCCTTATGGGAGAGAGTTCCCCCCTCAACCTATGGCGGGACAGAACTGGTCGTGAGCTTGTTAACGGAAGAGTTGGTGCGACGGGGGCATGAAGTCACCCTGTTTGCTTCCGGCGACTCGATCACCGCAGCCAAACTGGAATCGGTGCACTATAAAGCACTCCGCTTGGATGCCTCAGTGAAAGAGGCTGCCATTTATGAAATGTTGCAGTTGAGCCAGGTCTACGAGCGAGCCAATGAATTTGACATCATTCACTCCCACATGGGCTGTACGGCACTGCCTTATACCAATTTGGTGAAAACGCCGACCGTGCATACTCTACATGGTATTTTCACTCCAGACAACGAGAAATTGTTTACCCACGCTCGCAAGCAGCCCTTTGTCAGCATTTCTCATTCCCAACGGGAGCCGCGCCTGAATCTGAACTGTGTGGCGACGGTCTATAACGGGGTTGACCCCGATAGCTACGCCTTCTATCCCCAGCCCAGCGATCCCCCTTACCTCGCGTTTTTGGGACGGTTGTCGCCGGAGAAAGGCACCCACCTCGCGATCGAGATTGCCCAACGCACCAACTCTGTGCTAAAGATTGCGGGCAAGATCGATGCCGTGGATGTGGAATACTACGAAACCCAGATCAAGCCTCACATTGATGGGGAGCAGATTCAGTTTCTGGGTGAAGCTAACCACATGCAGAAAAATGTCCTGATGGGCAACGCGATCGCGACCCTCTTCCCGATCACCTGGCGGGAACCCTTTGGGCTGGTGATGATCGAATCGATGGTTTCTGGAACCCCTGTGATTGCCCTGGAAATGGGGTCTACCCGCGAAGTGATTGCCGATGGCAAAACGGGTTTCCTGTGTCATTCAGTCGATGAATGTATTGCCGCCTTGGGCAAAATTGACAGCATCGATCGCCACGCTTGTCGGCAACATGTGGAAGATCACTTCAGCGTTCGGCGCATGGCGGATGGCTATGAGGCGGTCTATCAGCAGGTGATGGCAGCGCGGTTTGCACAGAATGGGCACGCTTTGACCAGCAAGTTCTAAGCGCTGGTTCGATTCAACGTAGGTTGGGTGAGCGATCGCGGAACTCCGATGGGTGTTGGGTTTCGGGGACTCAACCCAACCTATGTAGATTCGGGAATCATAGGAATGAAGCTGATTGGTTGCCCTACCTCGGATTCCCCGTTCTGGCAACTCCTTGTTATTCTGGAAAAGGTCTTTTTTTCCCAGAATTCCCCATGTTGAATATTCCCCAGGTACTGGCAGACGAACTTTCGCTCAAACCCTTTCAGGTGGCGAATGCCCTGGAACTGTTGGCGGAAGGGGCGACGGTGCCGTTTATTGCCCGCTACCGCAAAGAGCGCACCGGGGAAATGGATGAAACCCAACTGCGGGATTTGTTCGATCGCTTTGCTTATTTAACCGAGTTAGAAGACCGTAAACAGACAATTTTGACGGCGATCGCGCAGCAGGGCAAGCTGACGGAGGAACTGCAAGCGACGATTACCGCCTGTTTGCAAAAAACTGAATTGGAAGACCTTTATCTCCCCTATCGTCCCAAGCGCCGTACCCGCGCGACGATCGCCCGTGAGAAAGGGTTAGCTCCGCTGGCGGAGTGGATTCGGTCGAACAATATCCCCAGTGCACAAATCGCCTCCCTGGAGCCGGAAGCCGCTCGCTACATTTCGGCGGAAACTGGGGTGGAGTCGGCAGCGGACGCATTGGCGGGAGCGGCAGATATTTTGGCGGAAGCGGTGGCGGAAACGGCAGAACATCGGACGTATGTGCGGGAGTTTTTGCTCAAAACGGGCGTGTGGTCGGCGCGGATTAAACCGGAGTATGCCGAAGGTTCCACCAAATTTGAGATGTACCGCAACTACCAGAATCGGGTGAGCGGGATTGCGCCCCATAATTTGCTGGCTCTGTATCGGGGGGAAGCGGAAGGGATTTTGACCGTCGAGCTGGAGTTTGAGGAAGCTCAGGTGTTGGAGTATTTGGAATCGCGGGAGATTCGCACCCAAAATGCGGCGGTCAAGAGTTTTTATCGCGCTTTGCTAAAGGATGCTTTTCAGCGCTTGATGAAAACGTCCTTGATTGGCGAAGTGCGGACGATGAAAAAGCAGGAAGCGGATATTGCCTCGATCGAGACGTTTGAAGCCAATTTGCGGGAGTTGTTGTTAGCGGCACCCGCCGGGATGAAGCCGACGATCGCGATTGATCCGGGTTTTCGGACGGGCTGTAAGGTGGCAGTGCTGGATCAAACGGGCAAGTTTTTGCACTACCAGACGATTTTTCCGCATCAGGCGGCGGGGCAACGGGTACAGGCGGCGCAGACTTTAAAGACGCTGATGACGCAATATCAAGTTGAACTGATTGCGATCGGGAATGGCACTGCTGGGCGGGAGACGGATGAATTTGTGCGGGAAGTGCTGGCCGCGATGGATCGCCAACCCATTGCCGTGATCGTGAATGAAGCCGGGGCTTCGGTGTACTCGGCTAGTCCCGTCGCGATCGCGGAATTTCCCGATCAGGATGTGACGGTGCGGGGCGCGATCAGCATTGGTCG
>JAIXVO010000101.1 GCA_027482985.1 Cyanobacteriota bacterium | reverse complement strand
GCCGCTGAAGACCCAGAATTTGAAACGTTCTACACCAAGAACATTCTGCTGAATGAGGGCATCCGCGCTTGGATGGCACCTCAAGACCAGCCTCACGAAAACTTTATCTTCCCCGAAGAAGTGCTGCCTCGCGGTAACGCTCTGTAAGGAACAAGTTTTTTACTTCTCCAAGTGCCTCCACCCCGGTGGGGGCTTTTTGATGAAAAGAGTTGCCACCGAGTGACCCAGAAATTGTCTACATTAGTAAACATTGGCTGGGAAAAAGGAGATTTACAGTATCAGGGGAATACTGGAAGGCTGAACGGCTGAGATAATTCAAAGTGCTGTTTTACTTGTTGCGATTGCGTGTGCCGCCCCCTTGCTGATGAATTCTTTTCTACATCATTTCCACTCTGCGCCGCTCCCGGACTTACTAGAGGCTGATCCAGAGACGGTTTATGCGCCTGGCACCATTCAGCCTCACGGCATGCTTCTGACCCTTCATCCTACCGATTGGCACATTCTTCAGGTCAGTGACAACGTTGAGCAGTATCTTGGAATTCCCGTTGCCAAGCTGCTGGGACAACCACTGCAACGGCTGTTTCCCAGGCAACAGCTCCAACCCCTAATTGCGACTGATCGCACTGGCTCGCGGGCTAGTCAAACGGTCGAGCTCCAAACCCGCCCCACCCCCCACCAGCAGAGTCAACGCTGGAAAGGGACATTACATGCGGTTGCTGCGGCCTTGCTCCTGGAATTAGAACCACAACCCAGCGATGCGGTTATGCCCTCTGGGATTTTCGTTGAACAACTGCAAACAGCGATTGCGAAGCTTCGAGGTGCTACTGGTTTCGTTGATCTGGCTCAAACCATCGCCCAAACCGTGCGATCGCTGACTGGATTTGATCGAGTGATGGTGTATCAGTTTGCCAGTGATTATAGTGGCGTGGTGATTGCGGAAGCGCAGGCAGAGCACCAAGACAGCTACCTGGGGTTGCATTATCCCGCGATCGATGTGCCCGCCTCGGCGCGGGGGTTGTTTTACCGGAATTGGGTGCGGCATATCCCTGACTTGGCAGCAGCGCCTGTTGCTCTGGTGCCGGTTTTGCATCCCCTGACGCAAGCCCCGGTTGATCTGAGTGCGTGCGGTTTACGGGGGGTGCATCCCTGCCATGTGGAGTATTTGCAAAATATGGGAGTCGGCGCATCGCTGACTATCTCCTTGATCAATGATCAGCGCTTATGGGGATTAATTGCCTGTCATCATGACAGCCCGAAGCTGGTGGACTATGAAACCCGGAAGACCTGCGAATTTTTGGGGCAATTTGCGTCTATGGAATTGCTCAATCAGCAAGAACGGGAACTCCAGTCCTACCGAACTCAGATCAAGACCATTCAGGATGATCTACAACATACGTTTCTCACCCAACCGGACTTCATTGAGCGGGTTTTACTGCGCAACTCCCCCCAATTACTCGATCTGGTGCATGCGCAGGGGGCAGCCTTTCTCCTGGAAGATCGCCTCACCTTAGTCGGGCAAACTCCCCCCGAATCAGCGGTGCGGTCATTGCTTGAGTGGTTAGTGGCGACTCATCCCGAACGCGTGTTTGCGAGTGATGCCCTGAGTCAAATTTATCCTCCGGGTGAGTCTTTTCAAGCCATCGCCAGTGGTCTGTTGGCCATTTCGATTCGCCTCAGCCAGACAATGCAAAAGTCTTACCATCTGTTGTGGTTTCGGCCAGAACAGGCGCAGGTGGTGGATTGGGCCGGGAATTGGGGCGAGGCGATCGCTGAGGATGAGCAGGGACAATTAACCCTCTCTCCCCGCCAGTCGTTTGAACTATGGAAGCAGACGGTCTGGGGGCGATCGCAACCCTGGCAAGCGGTGGAATTGGAAGCCGCAGCCGAGATGCGAAACACCTTAATGCTGGCGGTCTTGGAATTTTCTCAAGTCGCGTTGGAGCAAGCAGCGGAACGGGCGGCGATCGCCAATCGTGCCAAAAGTCAGTTTCTCGCCAAAATGAGTCACGAGCTGCGCACCCCGCTGAATGTGATTTTGGGGTTTGCCCAGGTGATGAACCGCAGCCCTAATATTCCCAGCGAATTTCAGGAACATTTAGGCATCATTAGCCGCAGTGGGGATCATCTGCTCCACCTGATTAATGATCTCCTGGAAATGTCGCGGATTGAGGCAGGACAACTGGTGCTAACCGAGCGGAGCTACAATTTGCATCGGTTACTCGTGTCGCTGCAATCCATGTTTGCCCTCAAAGCTTCGCAGAAAGGGCTGACCCTGGAGTTTGCGATCGCGCCCGATGTGCCCCAATTCGTTTGCAGTGATGAGGCCAAACTCCGCCAAATCTTGATCAACTTATTGAGCAACGCCATCAAATTCACCCCTGCTGGTAAGGTGCGCTTAGCGGTGCAAGCAACCCCTGTCTCCACGCCGCCCCGCCCTTGTGCCTGCGATCCGCACGAATCTGACTGCGGCCAGGCAATCCAATTAGTGATGCAAGTGACCGACACGGGCTGTGGCATCGCGATCGCCGATTGGGAAACCGTGTTTGAGGCGTTTATGCAAACGGATCAGGGGCGCGATGCTCAGGGCACTGGGCTGGGACTTGCTATCAGTCGTCAATTTGCGCGGTTGATGCACGGTGATATTACGCTGCAAAGTGTCCTCAATCAGGGCACGACCTTCACCTGTACCGTGATTTTGTACCAGCCTTCCTTAGCCGCTAGCGATGTTCTGGAGCCAGTTGCCAACACCTTGCAAGTCCTGGCTTTGGCTCCTGACCAACCCCCTTACCGCATTCTGGTGGTTGAAGATATCCTGGAAAATCGTCAATTGTTGGTCACCTTACTAACCTCTGTTGGGTTTGAGGTGGATGCGGTGGGGGATGGGTTAGCCGCGATCGCCCATTGGCAAACCTGGCAACCGCACTTAATTTTTATGGATATTCAAATTCCAGAAATTGATGGTCACGAGACAACTCGCCGCATTCGGGCACTTGCGGCCACCACTGACACTCCCCCACCGAAAATCATTGCCCTCACTGCGAACGCCTTTGAGAACGATCGCGCAGCGGCCCTCGCGGCCGGATGCGATGATTTCCTCACCAAACCTTTCAATGAAGCAACCCTCTTTGCCGCGATCGCCCGCCATCTGCCCGTGCACTATCACTATGCCGAATTGTCGTCCACAGTAGTACCGAGCGGCTTGCGATCGGTGACACCAGCCGATCTCCAAATCATGCCTGCTGGATGGCGACGACAAGCGTACCTAGCCGCGATCGATTTGGATGAAATCAAACTCCTGGAACTGATTCAGCAGATTCCCGATCCGCATCACGACCTCAAACAACACCTGAGTCATTTGGTCACCAGTTATCAATTTGAGGTGGTCATGAATTTAGCCCAACTGATACCCGAACCTTAGCAGTCAGCAGTTAGTCTGCATCATTCATCATGGGTAGTTCCGTAGGGGCATTGCTGGTGGGTGCCCTGATCACCGAGGGCACCCACCAGCAGTACCCCCACATTCAGCACTACAGATGGTTTGGGGGAACGATCTCAGGATCGTTGATCCTCTTTACCGTTTTGCGAGGGGAATCAACTCAACGGATTGGATCACCTGCTCATAGGCAGTTTGCAGTTTGTTCGATTGAAACGCGGCAAACGGCCCCGTAAATCCGAGGGTATAAACCGTTTCGTTGCCAAACACCAGCAGATGCCAGCGATGAATGTCGGATGGGGCTTTAGTGTCCGGCGTGCCGGGTTTATTGGGAGCCTCTTTACAGCGAAATGCGTAAGCCGTTTGATTACCCATTTTCAGCTTGACAGGCACCACTTCCACGTAATTGCGATCGCCCTGTTTCGACTTCAAATTGATTTCATAGGCAGTTTTGGAAGGAACTCCTTTCAAGGGTGCGGCATTGATATAAATCAGGGCAGCCCCGCCATCCAACAAAGGTCCAATCCAGTTTGTTGTCATGCCTTTATCAGTCAAGTTAAACTCAGTCGGCACTTTAAGCTTAAATCCGTTATAAGTATCCGCATAGTCTGAATATTGTCCTGAAAACCCTTTGAAAGAGTTTGCCGTATTGCTACTAGATG
>JAIXVO010000275.1 GCA_027482985.1 Cyanobacteriota bacterium | reverse complement strand
ACGATCATGATGATCACCCACGACATCGATGAGGCTCTATTCCTGGCAGATCGCATCGTGATGATGACCAACGGCCCCGCGGCCAATATTGGCGAAATCATGGACGTGCATTTCCCGCACCCCCGGAATCGCAGCCAGATGATGGAAGACCCCGAGTACTACACGCTCCGCAACCAAGCGTTAGACTTCTTGTTCGGACGGTTCGCGCATCACGAAGATTAGCCTTGTTCCAGTCTTGGGGGGTTGGGGTGATGTCATCTCAGCCACCCAGCTTGCCCTTGTTCTCCATCTGGTGTTGACTGCGAGGAGTGTTGCCATGATTGCGCCAGCGGCTACCGTTTCATCTGACTCCCTCGATTTCATCCTGTGCTATTACGTCAACCCGACCGCCACTCTGCAAACGGCTGTCCTCACCACGCCGGTCACGGCCCACTTTGAACGCCTGGTGTTTCCGCAACAACGACTGCTGTTTGAAGCGCCCCTGGAGGCCCAGTTGGAAATTCGGACCCGGACTGCAAGTGGTGCGATCGAAATCGTCCAGATTCCTTGTGTGCAATTGCAAGTGAACCAGCGAGATTTAATGCATTCAGTGACTTTAGCCCATATTTTTGATTCTGCAACGCAGACGCTTTTAGGAGAAGAATGACGACGACTTCGGCAAAAACGCTTTGCCCTTACTGTGGTGTGGGGTGTGGTTTGGAAGTCCTGCCGGGTGCTCAGCCTGCCTCGACCAGCGACAGCAAACAACGGGCGAGTCAGTGGAAAGTGAGGGGCGATCGCGCGCATCCCTCCAGTCAAGGCATGGTCTGTGTGAAAGGGGCGACGATCGCCGAAGCGCTCAACACGAATCGCCTGCTCCAGCCCATGTTTCGCCCCTCCCTGGATGTCCCGTTTCAAGTCATCACCTGGGATGAAGCGCTCCAACACGTGGTGCAGCGGATTCAAACCGTGGTGCAGACTCAGGGAGCCGATGCGATTTGCATGTACGGCTCGGGGCAAATGCAAACGGAAGATTACTACATCGCCCAAAAACTCCTAAAAGGGTGTTTGGGGACGAACAACTTTGACTCCAATTCGCGCTTGTGCATGTCGTCCGCTGTGTCGGGCTATATGCAGAGCCTCGGTTCTGATGGGCCACCCTGTTGTTATGAAGATGTGGAGTTGACCGATTGCGCTTTCATCATTGGCGCGAATTCGGCAGAATGCCACCCCATCTTGCATAATCGCTTGCAAAAGCATCATAAGAAAAACCCCCAGATGAAGCTGATCGTGGTCGATCCCCGTCGCACGAAAACGGCGGAAGATGCCGATTTACACTTGGCGATTCAACCGGGAACTGACATCGATTTGCTGCATGGGATCGCTTACCTGTTGCAACAGTGGGGATTGCTAGATCAAGCCTTTATCGATCATCACACCTCTGGGTTTGCGGCCTTTGCCGAGGTGATTGCCTTCTATCCCCCGCACCGAGTGGCTGAACGCTGTGGGATCACGATCGCCGAGTTAGAAACTGCTGCCCGCTGGTGGGGTGAGTCGCCCCGCGTCCTGTCGCTCTGGTCGATGGGGATGAATCAATCGAGTGAAGGCACGGCGAAGGTGCGATCGCTGATCAACCTGCATCTGCTGACGGGGCAGATCGGCAAACCGGGGGCAGGGCCCTTTTCGCTCACGGGTCAACCCAATGCGATGGGCGGGCGGGAAACCGGGGGCTTATGTAGTTTGCTGCCCGGCTACCGACATGTACTGATCCCGGAGCATCGAGCTGAGATCGAACACTTCTGGCATCTCCCCGCTGGTCATCTGTCCCCTACTCCTGGTCGCACGGCCTGGGAAATGGTGACGGGTTTAGAAACCGGAGCGGTAGGACTGCTCTGGGTCGTGGCTACCAATCCAGCCGTGAGTCTGCCTGATCTTGACCGATCTAAAGCTGCCTTACGGCGATCGCCATTCACCATCTGCCAGGATGCCTACTACCCCACCGAAACCGCCCAGTACGCTCATCTATTGCTACCAGCGGCACAATGGGGCGAAAAAACTGGCACCATGACTAACTCAGAACGGGTAGTCACCCTCTGTCAAGCCTTCCAACCCCCACCGGGAGCCGCTCGACCGGACTGGCAAATTTTTGCAGAAGTCGGTCGTCGCCTCGGCTTTGCCGCCAAATTCCCTTTTACGACCGCTGCTGAAGTCTATGCCGAATACGTCCAACTCACTCAAGGGCGTGTTTGCGACATGACCGGGTTAAGCCACGATCGCTTACGCCAGCACGGTCCGATTCAATGGCCCTGCCCCAGTTCTGCCTCCGCCACACCAACCAACCAGCGGCTATATACCAATTTCGCCTTTCCCACCCCGGACGGGCGCGCCCGCTTTGCCGCCTGCCATGCTCGCGGTTTAGCTGAACCCCCCGATCCCGCCTATCCCTTTGTCCTGACGACAGGCCGCTTGTACGGACATTGGCATACCCAAACGCGCACCGGGCACATCGAAAAAATTCGCCAAATGCACCCCCAACCGTTGCTGGAAATGCACCCCCAAGATGCTAACCAGCTCGGATTGCAGGAAGCCGATTGGGTGGAAGTGCGATCGCGCCGGGGGGCCTCTCGCTTCCCCATCACCTTGACCCGCTGGATTGCCCGTGGCGTTGTTTTTGTTCCCCTCCATTGGGGTGAGCTGTGGGCCGAGCAAGCGGAAGCCAATGCCGTGACACACGCGGCCTCCTGCCCAGAGTCGAAACAACCAGAACTCAAAGCCTGCGCGGTGCAGGTGGTGCCGTTGCCCAGGGCGATCGTCAGGGGAAGTGCCGGCGCGATCGATGAAACCCTGTCAACCACCAGCACGGCAACTCGCTAATCTCCAATCCTGTTCAACCTCACCACAAGCGGTAGCAGGACTTCACAAGCCTCCTACCGCTTATTATTTGGTTGTATAGCTGTCGCCAAGACTGTTAGGACACGGCATCCTTCAAAACCGATTCCATCGCTGACCGTAAAGATTCAAAATTAGACAAGCTTTGGCGAATGCGACTTTTCAGCCAAGCCCAACACTTCTCAATCCGATTAAAATCTGGGGAATAAGCCGGTAGATACAACAACCGACACCCTGCTGCCTCAACGAGTTGAGTAATCCGTCCACCATGGTGAAACGTGGCGTTATCTAAAATCAAAACCTTCCCAGGTTCGAGGGTTGGCAATAAACACTGTTCCAGCCAGGTTTCAAACACGACGCGATTACAAGCACCCTCGATGGTAAAGGCGGCACTCAACTGGTGCTCACAATAAGCAGCGATCATATTGATCCGACCCCGCCGGCGGCCTGACTTAAGCGCTTCAAACCGCACGCCTGGTTTACACCAACCATAGCCATAGTCGTCTCGTTCATCCATGCCTGATTCATCGAGGTACACCCGGTCTGCAAGGGGCACCTGCGCCAGGTCTGCTAGGAACGTGGCGCGTTTTTGGGCATCTCGTTCGCGATAGCCATAAGTCTTTTTTTTCGACTCAAACCCAGCTTTTCTAACGCCCTGGCGATCGTCCGGTCACTAATGGGTTCACCCCACAACTGCGCCATCTGCTTTTGGGTTTTGCCGCCATGCTACTGAGCAAACTCGGCAAACTTAGCCCAATCAGTAATTTTGCTGTGCGTTTGATGCGGACGCGTGGTATGGGCTTGATAATCGCCAGTGGTTTCCTGCCGCTGCAGCCACAAGTTGATCGTGTTGCGACTGATTCCAAATACTTGTGCAGCTTCGCTTTTCCGCATGCCGTCTAGCTGGATGGCGTTGATCACCTTTTGCCGCAAGTCATAACTGTACGCTTTTGCCATAAGTTCAAGGGATTTTAGCGGGGTAGATACCTCTCAGTCTACGTCCTAAGTGTCTTGGCGACAGCTATACCAGGAGTTCGCCGAGCATTATGGTCTGGCTATCCTGCCTGCGCGTCCCAAGAAACCGCGCGACAAAAGCAAGGTGGAAAAGGCGGTGCAGGAGGTCGAACGGCAAATTCTCGCCCCGCTGCGGCATGAGCAATTCACCAGTTTGGCCGTTCTCAACCAAGCTATCCGAGCGCGATTAGAGCGGCTCAATGAGCGGGTGATGCATGACTACGGCCTGTCCCGGCGTGAGTTATTTGAGCAGGTTGACCAAAGCGCCCTCAAACCCTTACCGACTCAACCATTTGTGTTTGGGCAGTGGAAGCGGGCCAAGGTGAATCTGGATTACCACATTGAAGTGGAAGGTCACTACTACTCGGTGCCCTACACGCTGGTGGGTCAGGAGATCCAAGTCAACCTGGGTGAGCAATTAGTGGAGATTTTTCATCAACACCAGCGGGTGGCGGCGCACGAACGTTCGCGGGCGCGTTACCGGCACACGACGGTTGCCGAACACAGGCCACCCGAACATTTAGCCTACAAAGGGCAGTCGCAAGAACGATTTTTAGGCTAGGCAACCATCATTGGTCCTGCCACCGTGGCTCAGGTGCAAGCCATTTTTGAGTCCAAAGCTCACCCGGAACAAGCGTTTCGCACCCTGAAAGGACTGCAACGACTAGCAGGACGCTATGACCAAGCGCGCTTCGAAGCTGCGTGCCGCCGTGCGAATGCTTTTGGCATGGTCGGGTTGCGGCGGATTCGCAACATTCTTGAAACCCAACTCGAAACGGCTCCTTTGCCAGAATCGGCTCCACCGTCGCAAACCGGTCAACATGCCAATGTCCGAGGTTCCCAATACTATTGTTAATCCCATCCTTATGAATTCATCCACCATTGAACAACTCAAAGCCTTGCGCTTAAGCGGCATGCTTGAAGCCTGGAGCGAACAACACACCAGTGGCACCTATCACGATCTGGAATTTGACGAACGCTTCTCGTTGCTCGTCGAGCGCGAACATTATCGGCGCGCTCAACAACGCCTTCAACACCGTCTCAAGCAAGCCAACCTGTCTTCCACCGCCTCTGTTGCCGACATTGATTTTTCAGTTGCTCGCGGATTGTCCAAATCCAAGTTCCTGGAACTTGCGGGCGGACACTGGGTCCAGGAAAAGTTGAATTTAATTGTCGTCGGACCGACAGGCGTAGGCAAGACATTCTTATCTTCTGTGCTCGCCAATGATTGCTGCGCCTTGGGACACACCGTGCGCTATCTCCGCAGTGCAGACCTGCTTTTGGAATTCAAACTGGCCAAGGCTGATGGCTCCTTCCCAAAACTCCAACGCCACCTTGCCAGTTTTGGGTTACTCATCTTTGATGATTGGTTGCGCGACCCCCTTGGTCCCCAGGATGCCCGTGACCTGCTCGACTTGTTGGACTTGCGCTATCGCAAAGCCGCTTCTCTATTTGCCACCCAAATCCCGGTCAATCAATGGCATCAGCAGATTGGCGACCCAACTTTAGCCGATGCCATCCTGGACCGCATTGTCCATGTATCAAATGTCAATTATCCTGGCCGAATAGCGACAATTATTTTGGCTGCTTTTTGTCATCAGAAAGAGAGCGTTGTTTAGCCGACCGTTGACGAAAACTCTCGGCTTGAATTTCTAAGATGACAGCATGATGAACTAAACGATCGACCGCCGCAACCGTCATGGTTGCATCAGTGAAGATCTCATCCCAGGCACTGAAGGGATGATTGGCCGTAATCAGCAAACTTTTGAGTTCGTAGCGATGAGCAATCAACTCAAAGAGGACAGAGGTTTCGGCTTCTGACTTTCTGACATAGCTAAGGTCGTCGAGAATGAGCAAGTCATACTTGTCGAGCTTGAGCAGTGCCGATTGGAGTTGAAGATTGGCTTTGGCTGCCTGCAACAACTGCACTAGAGTCGTGGCAGACAGGAAGCGCACCCTTGCCCCCCACTCGACCAATGCCCGACCAACAGCTGCTGCCAAGTGCGTCTTGCCCACTCCTGAAGGACCAAATAGGAGCAGATTATCACCTCGTTTCAGCCACGCTTGATCTTGAGCCAGTTGCATCACAGGTGCTGGGTTGAGGGCGGTGCAGCGGGCAAAATCAAAGTTTGAGAAAGCCTTTGCCGACGGTAGTTGAGCGTCTTTGAGGGCGCGTTCGACCCGGGCCTGGTAGCGTTGCGTCGCTTCGTACTCGCACACGGCTAAGAGAAACTGGGCATGAGTCCATCCCTGCTGGAGGGCTTGGCGTTCCAATTCCTGCCACTGTTGGTGGATGTGGGGCAGTCGCAGCGACTTGAGGAGCAGACTGAGGGCTTCGATTGCCGTCGTTTGGGGCAGGGGAACACAGGAGTTGGTCATAGTCTTTGAGCGAGTGTTGTTGGGTGTGGAGCGTTGGCGTGGGCGGTTGCGGCGTTAACCGAAACTGTTGTTGTAAGCCAATGAGCGTCAGCGTTTTGGCTTGTAACTGCGCTGCCAGGTAGGTGGCAACGGCCTGTTCTTTGTCTTGTTTAGCGGCAACGTAAAGGGCTTCGGTCATCAACCGAGCGGCGGTGTAGGAGTCGAGTTGTGTCCGCATCTGTTGCCATAATTGGCGGTAATTGTCGTCAGGCAGTAAATCCTGTTGCCAGATGCAGGACAAAAACGCCCGTGGCTTGAGTCTGAGACTATCGATGACGTGTCGGTAGTTGACGCTGCGGGCGCGGCGAATGGCATGACCCCCCGGAACATGAATGCGGGCCAGTTCAATCACTTGGACTCTGCCGACAAAACCCAGCAGCCGGTCATGGTGTAAGTGAATCGTCAGCGTTTCCCCTTTCAAGCGGGACGGCACGGTGTAGGTAATGCAGCGGACGTTGATAGTGCTATGAGTCGTGACTTTGACCGTCAACACCTCATAGTCTGGGTAGCGGTAAGCAGGCAAGGCGCTCAGGTGTGCTTTCTCCACCTCAAACCGTTCCCAGCAGGTTTGATTGAGGCGTTCGACAACTTGCTCAATCAACTGCTGGTACTCGGCAACCGATGGGAAGTCAACCGACTCCCGCAGCAGCAGGGCTTGATGCAAGCGGTTTTTGAAATGTCCATGAGGCGATTCAATTGAGCCATTTTCATGGGCAATCCCCCGATTGTT
>JAIXVO010000529.1 GCA_027482985.1 Cyanobacteriota bacterium | reverse complement strand
GTTTGCTGAACTTCTCCAGGTGAGCCGCAGGTCTAAATCTGCGGCTTTTTAATGGCTTCACCGCTTCATTATTCGACTTTGGTAATTTATCCGCCCATGCTCACCCGCCACAGTTGGTTTTTTGGTTTTGGTTTTTGGCCCACGGACAATTCCGGGTGAGTTTGTGGTGCATTCATTTCACGCAAGCCCGGAACGCAGGTTCCGGGCTTTTTTGTTGGCTGTCCTTTTCGGTATCGACCCACTTCAGGAGATTGAATTGTGAAAGACGCAAAATTGATATTAAAAACCCATCCCACTCACCAAACAGTGGTGCAGGTGGGCGATCGCGTGGCCATTGGCGGCAGCGATATTGTCGTGATCGGTGGCCCTTGTGCGGTTGAGAGCTTGGCGCAGATGGAGCAAGTCGCGCAGGTGCTAGCTATAACAGCCGTTGCAGCGTTGCGGGGAGGGGTGTATAAGCCCCGCACCTCGCCTTACAGCTTTCAGGGGATGGGCGTGGATGGCTTGCGGGTGCTGGCGGCCGTGCGGCAGCAGTATGGGTTGCCCGTGGTGACAGAAGTGATGTCGGTGGCGCAACTGGAACCCGTGTGTGCTTATGCCGATATGCTGCAAATTGGCAGTCGCAATATGCAGAACTTTGAACTGTTGAAAGCCTTGGGGCAGGTGCCGCAGCCGATTCTGCTGAAGCGAGGACTGGCGGCGACCCTGGAAGAATTTGTGATGGCGGCGGAATATATCCTGGCGCATGGCAACCCCAACGTGGTGCTCTGTGAGCGGGGGATTCGCAGTTTTGATCCCTACACCCGCAATGTGTTGGATTTAGGGGCGGTGGTGGCGCTCAAACAGTTGACCCATTTGCCCGTGATCGTTGATCCCAGTCATGCGGCAGGGAAACGGGAGTTGGTGCCCGATCTCGCCCGCGCCGCGATCGCCTGTGGTGCCGATGGGTTAATCATCGAATGTCATCCGGTGCCAGCGGAATCAGTTTCGGATGCGCGGCAAGCCCTGTCTTTAGAAGACATGGTGGCATTGACCGAGAGTTTACGGGCGATCGCGATCGCGGTGGGCCGCAGCTTACCGATGCCTCAAGCCCCTGCGCCGCTGGTGTTGGTGTAAAGGCTGCGGCCTGGATGAATGGCTATGGGTGGAGTGGTTGAGTTGCCATCAGATCAACTTCCCGCGATGGGTTACGGCTAGCGCCTAACCCATCCTACAAGTCCACAAGTCGGGAGCTGATTGGATGGTGAATCCCTTATTCCTCTAAGAAGGTTTTCACCTGGCCATTGGGTTCCAGGACAACCCGGATTTTGGCAGTTTGCCGTCCTTTTAGCGGAGACACAAACGGCTCCCCTAAAAGGGGCATCCCGGTGCGATCGATGTAGTCTCCCGAGGCTTGCCGGAGGGGACTAATATTTTCGATCGCGCCCTCCGCATTTAAGCGAATCGAGTATTCCAAAATTTGCGCCAGTCCTTCCGGCGGTTGCCACTTTTGCTGAAAATAAGTCCGCACTTCTGCCACTTGCGGGATGCTGTCGAAGGCCGTGTTGTTGGCTCCACTTTCGGTCGCGACTGCCCCTCGCCGTGCCGCGATCGCAGGACTACTTGCGGAGAGGGAATCGGCAGCGGGAGAGCGGGGGCCTGGAGCGGCAGACCGAGGCAGGGGCGCGATCTCGATCGTCGCGGGGGAACCCGGTTTAGGCGCAGTTTCTGCCTGAATAATGGTGGGGGCACCAGGGACGACGGGCACCGGATAAACCGCCACACTATTGGACGGCACCGTTCCCGATGCAGGACTGGGCGACGGTAACTTGGGCGGAGTAACCGTGGGAAAGCCGGGTTTACCCGTTGCAGTGGCACCCATGGGGGGCGGCGGCGGCAGTTTCGCATTCGAGATCACGGGCGGTGTAGCCTTATCGACCACGGCGGGCGGCAACTGAGTCGCAATTTTTTGGTCGGTGCTATTTGCCCCTTCGCTGCTGGTGGGAGCGCTGGCAGTCATCGGAGTGGGCGTACTGCCATCCAGCAACCGCAGGGCTGAGGTGGATAAGCCGATCGCGACGAGGATCACGGCTGCCACCTGCGCCCAGTTGGGAAACGACTTCACCCAGCCGACGGGCGATCGCTGCGGCAACTCCAGCACATCGCCAGCGTAATCATCCAGGGCATTCGCCAGATCAAATAATTGCAAGATGCTGAGGCGCGTCATGGCTCCGGTTTCGGCAGTGGCCAGATCGCCCCAGTGGAGTTCGTGGTGCAGTAAGCCGTTAGCCTGGAGTGTAATGCCTGCCATCGGTTGCGTCAGGGTGGCCACGGCATGGGCGCGGGGAGCCGCTGTCATCAGCGCCGTGGGAGCCGTGGGAGTCGGTTGTAAACTCAGACCTTCATCGGCACTGAGAAATTGCTGGACATAGAGTGAAACCGCCTCGCACAGTGCCGTCAATTGGGTGCGATCGCCCTTCACCGTGACCCAGTCTTCTTTGGGTAATTTGGGATCATCCAGACTCAATTGAAAGCGCACATCTTTCACCACAGCTTGTCCAGCCCAGCGAGACAGCGCCGATTCCTTGGCCATCACTTCCAGGGTGCAGGTGGGGGGGGTATATCGTCGGAGTATGGAGTGCGATCGCGCCATGAGTCGAGTGGGAATAGGACAACAGAAACTTAGCTAATGCGGGTGCGGTCAAGCAGGGCTAACCATAACCGCCGGGAACCATTGGGCGCACTGTAAAACAATAAATCAATCAGCAGTTTTAACGCCAGATGGGTGAGATCACGGGTGGGCACCAATTCGCCCTCCTCCATCCGCTCCTGGTAGGTGTTGTTAAACCGATCCAGATAATCTCCCAACAACGACACCGTATGGGGTTCTCGATTTTGTTCGGTCACCTGTTCCAACAGGGTGACGGCTCGCCGAATCAATTCCTGATGGGCTTTAGCCAGATGACAGCAGATCAGCACCAACGCCCGCGCCTCTTCCACATCCAACTTTTTGCGTCCGCCCTGCCCTTTCCGCAACGGACTGGACTGCCGCAATCGCCAGAGGGCAACGCGATCAGCCACCACCGCATCTAAATTAAGAGCGATCGCCGCCTGCAACATCGCCTCCGACCCAATTTCTGCCAGGGCTTCCAGCGCTAACAACACCAGATCAAGCTGGGCTTTAATGTTGTCGAGCTGACTGGGATCGGGCAGTTGGGCCAGTGGTAATGAACTCGGCGCAGGAACCGTCGGTTTCGTCGTGGATGACATAGCTTCAGGATAGGCAAAAAGACCAGGGCGGACTGGATGGTTACCAGACTTGAAACAAGACTCGGCAACTGGGGGTCTGGTTCCGAAGGCGGAAATCGGCAACGGCGATCGCAGCCTACCGTTATCCTTCGTCATTCTACTCTGCGGCCTCCCGTCCCGGAAGAAAGTCCAGCGGAATGGCAAATGAGCACGTCCAATCAGCCTTTGACCCAATCCGGCTGTCTATAATAAGCACGAGATTCACGGTGATCCGCGTGGCTTGGGCGGCGATTGAATTGCCATGAAATTTTAAGGTTCTCAAGGCAAAATTCACTCCACAATCAGCAATACGCGGTGAACTGATATGAGCGTGCCAGTAGCAGGGTAGATGTTATGACACCAATGTTTGTAGGAAGTGCCTGTTTTGCGATCGCCTTTGTGCTAGCCAGTTTGGTGGAGTACTGGGTGCATCGGTTAATGCATCGTCCGTTGAAGTTGGGCGAACGCCATCGCGACCATCACCGCCGCAACGAAGCTCAAGGCGTACTCTGGGAATTCCGTGACTATGTGAAAGGCACGCTGATCGTGCTGGTGCCCATGTTTTTCGTCTCGATCGCCGCTGGCAGCGGTTGGTTGCTGGGGGGTGTGGTCTATGCCGCCTTCTCCTCCTACGCCCACCAACTCCAACACGAAAACCCGACGAAATGCTTCTGGATGAAGATGCCCGTCCACTACGTCCACCACAAATACAACATGTGGCACCACAACTTTGGGCTGGGCGTGGATTGGTGGGATCACGTCTTCGGCACGTATAAGCCCGTGGAGTGGTTAAGCGAAGTCGAACTTCAACAAGCCAAACCCAGCCCGTTAGAACTGCGTTGGTGGTGAGGGGAGGGCAGAAGGCGGAGGGCAGGGGGCAGCGGGCGGGAGGAAAACTACGAGCTGCTGGCAAAAATGGGTTAGGCAAAGGTGATAATAAGGCTGGTGATAGCTCACGGCTTTGAGCCACGC
>JAIXVO010000543.1 GCA_027482985.1 Cyanobacteriota bacterium | reverse complement strand
GCAACACCTGCTCTCCAAAGGTGCCGCCAATATTTCCATCGTCAATCGATCGCTGCCCCGGATGCAGGAACTCGTGAAGCAATTCCCGGATGGCAATCTGCATCTGCATGGCATGGACGAGATGATGACCGTGATTGCCCACTCCGATATTGTCTTTACCAGCACAGCCTCAGCGGAGCCATTGCTGAATCGCGCCAAGCTCGAAGCCGTTCTCGATCCCGCCCTGCACCTAATGGTGTTTGATATTTCAGTGCCGCGCAATGTGGACTCAGATGTGAATGAGTTGTCCCATGTGCAGGCGTTTAACGTGGATGACCTGAAGGCAGTCGTTGCCCAGAACCACGAAGCCCGCCGCCAGATGGCTCTGGAAGCGGAAGCCTTACTGGACGAAGAAGTGGACTCGTTTGAAGCCTGGTGGCGATCGCTGGAAACCGTTTCGACCATCAGCAGCCTGCGAGATAAGGTGGAAACCATTCGCGTGCAAGAGTTAGAAAAAGCCCTATCACGCTTAGGCACAGAGTTTGCCGAGAAGCATCAGGAAGTCATCGAAGCTCTCACCCGCGGCATCGTCAACAAAATTCTGCACGATCCAATGGTGCAACTCCGCGCCCAGCAAGACATCGAAGCCCGCCGTCAGGCAATGCAAACACTGAGTACCCTCTTTAACCTGGAAGCGGCGAATCGGAAGGTGGTTTAGGCGACGAGGGGTAATGGGTAATGGGTAGTAGGTAATGGGTGATGGGTAATGGGTGTTTGAATTTTGAGTGGCTTGTGACCATCCGACTCACGACCCCAGCTCAACGACCAATTACCACTTACCAGTTACCAATTACCCATCACCCATTACCCATTACCAATTACCAATTACCGCACCGCCGCTTACAAAAAAACCTACGCAACTTGGGCACAAATCCGGTGCCCCCCTCGTCACTTAACCAGGATTGACTGAACCTCAGAGGGCAGAGACTGTTCTGCCCTTTTTATTGACCTTTTACTTTCCAGGTTGATTCCGCAGGGGTTTGCCTTCGCCTTGATAGAATTTGCGTTCCAGTTTGCCCAAGCGCAACCACAGGCCGCCCGCGAGGAGGGGCACGAGGGACGAGCCAGCCGCGATCGCCCAGGATGCTTGTCCGGCGATTAACACCAGAATGGGGAACAGTGACCAGGAGGCGAAAGCCCCGATCGCGAGGCCCAGCCGCAGTTGCTTTAAGTTGGCGAGGGCGGTGCTGCAACTGGCGCAATGTTCTGTGTGGGAATGATAGCGTTCCATGAGAGCGGTCATGGATTGGCGGGGGGGCAGTGACGCGGCGGCACAGGGTTCGGCGTTGTAATTTTTCACCCATTCCCGTAAGGCGGTCACGAAGGTATCCGATCGCGTCGCGAGATAAAACGCTTTGGCATAATTCGCTGCGCCGCCGCGATCGGATAAATATTTTTCCTGGTAGTGCAAGAAAAATTGGTCATCTTCCAAAATGGTGTTCTGGTTCAGGTGGTTGAGCCAGCGGGGGGTGATTTTGAGGAAGAAGGCAGGGACTTTGGATTTGAATTTGAAGGGAAAGCGGGCAAAAATCCGACATTCTCCTTTGCGAATCGGGGTGGCGTAGACCACGGTCATGGTGCGCCCAAATTTTTCGGAGTCTACGTCATGCCACATCAACGCGGGGGCAATAAAGGTGGTGTTTTGCGGGCCGAGGGTGCCTTTGCGGGGGCCTTCCTGCCAGTAGCCCTGGAAGCCTTGCCGAGTGGCTTCTAACACCTGTAAATCCATCGTGGTGGCATTGGCGCGATTACTCACGGAGCGGTGGTGGGTAAAGGGCACATGGCTGGCATCGAGGACATTTTCCAGCAGGGTCAGGGCATCGTAGGGCAAATCCCGGAAGGTATCGAGGCAGACCCACTCCTGCGGGGTTTCGTCTAGCGGTGCGGTAATCGGAATGCTGACGTGGGGCGCATTTTCCGGCTTGCCTGCGTAGATGAACAACAAGCCCTGGCGAATGGCGGTGGGGAAAGACTGAACACAGGCGCGGGGCGATTCTTGAGCGGCGACATCGGGGTCTTGCTGGGGAATGCGATCGCAACTGCCATCACCGCGAAATGCCCAGCCGTGATAGGGACATTCCAACAAGCCATCTTCGGCAATGCGGCCTTCGGACAGGGGCACGAGCCGATGCGGACACTGATCGGCAAAGGCGCGCCAGGAGTTGGCCTGCCGATCCCACCAGATCACCAGATCGCGTTCCAAGAGCGTGAAGCGAGTGAGTTGGTCGGGGTCGAGGTCTTCCACGTAGAACACGGGATACCAGACTTCCTGCCAGTCAAAATGGTTCGGGTCACTGCCCCCGGCTGGCAGGGGCGACAGATCGGTGGTGGAGGTACGTTCTTCAGTCAGCATGATGGCTCGCCTTGGTTAAACCCGTTGTGCTTTACGTAGCTTAACAAATTACGATAACACGCCTCTGATCTCTAGCCAGCGACGTGAATGGCAGGGCGTTTTTCGGGGTCGCGTTCGGCTTTGCGTAAGACTTCGCGGGTGACGACGGGGACATCACCTTCACCGAAGAGAATAAACCGCAACAGGTATTGAATCGGGTTGCCTTCGGACCAGCCGAAGTAAGCGTGGGGAATTTTGTGGGTGTTGTTGCGGATGTCTAGCAGAATGGCCGCGATCGCGTTGGGAACGGCGGCACTCTGCGCTCTCAAAATGCGGTAGGGACCGACAGCTTCCCCGGTGACGCGCACGACTTCGGCAAACTCGGACGCATCTGACACTTTGATTTCTAGGAACAAAATGGCATCCTGGGGCGGAATGTGGTTATCCTCGCGGACTTCTTTTTCCTTGTGATAGTATTCCGGCTCGTCGCCCACGCCGCGCCGATTGGCAATTAACCGCACGACTTGCTGATTCGCTTCCGCCAAAAACTGTCGCGCTGTCTCATCAATTTCGACTCGTTCCACCCGCAGTTCCGTCGATCGCCAGACGCGGGAAATCAGGGAGGTGGCGACGATCGCCCCAATGAAGAAAGCGGCAATCCGAATCCCTTCCGGGCGCTCAAAAATGTTGACGACAGTGGTGTAGAAGAACACGAGGGTAATGATGCCAAACATCGTCGTGCTTTTGCGCGATCGCTGTTCGTAAGCGGCCAGGGTGACGGCAAAGGCGGCGGAACTCATCAGCACTAAGACCCCCGTCGCGTAGGCACCCCCCTGCGCTTCGACGCTGGCACGAAAGATGATGGTGACGACAAAGGCGATCGCGGTGTAAACCAAAACCAGCGGTCGGGTGGCTAACGTCCAACTGGGAGCCATGCCATACCGGGGTAAGTAACGCGGCACGATGTTGAGCAAGCCTGCCATGGCTGAAGCCCCAGCAAACCACAAAATCGCGATCGTGCTGATGTCATAAATCGTGCCAAACCCATGCCCTAAATGCTTGTGAGCCAGGTAGGCTAAAGCTCTGCCATTGGCCGGGCCACCCGCCTCAAATGCCGCTGGCGGAATCAACACTGTCGTAATTAGACTGCTGGTCAGCAGGAAAAAACTCATGATCAACGCAGCGGCGGTCAGCAATTTGTGGGTGTTGCGGATGCGCCCAACGGGACGATGTTCGGTGTCGTGTTCCTTCCCTTTCACCAAGGGCATCACGGCGACTCCTGTCTCAAAGCCCGACAAACCCAGTGCCAGTTTAGGAAATAGCAGCGCCGACACGGCCAGCATCATCAGCGGATTGCCATGACTGGTGAATAAGACGTTTTTCCAATCGACGATCGCGCTGGGATGGGTCATCACCTGGAAGCCGCCCACCCCGACCACGATCAGATTCAAGAACAAATAAATGCCGACTAGACAGACCGCTAGCCCGATCGCCTCCTGGAAGCCGCGCAAAAAGACTGCCCCCAGCAAGCCAATCAATACCAGCGTGATGGCAATCTCCTGGCCGTCTAGTAGATGGTGTGGCAGGAGGGGATTTTCGACGATGTGAGCCGTCGCATCCGCTGCCGAGAGGGTAATCGTGATGATGAAATCGGTGGCGACGAAGCCCAACAAACACAGCACGAAAAACTTGCCTTGCCACCAACTGAGGAGATGTTCCAGCATCGCGATCGAGCCTTCTCCGTGGGGGCTGATTTTGGCAACGCGGCGATAGATGGGGAGTGCGCCAAATAGGGTCAATAACACCAGGATGAGTGTGGCAATGGGAGACAGTGCCCCGGCGGCGAGAGCGGCAATCCCCGGTTGATAGCCCAAGGTGGAGAAGTAATCGACCCCGGTTAAACACATGACTTGCCACCAGGGATGGGTTTTATGGTGCGCTTTACTTTTGGTTTGCCCTTCCGTCAGTAACCAACTGGCGAACTGTTGCCGATAGCGTTTGCGATACGCTCGGGGTAAATTGGCACGCTCGTCCATGCAAACTGGTTCCTTCCCTGTGAAAAACCCTATTGATAACAATACTCCTGTCACTCCTTGTAATCTATGCCCAAAATTACAAGTTTTCTCAACCGTCTCTGGAAGGAGAGAGGCCGTTAAGACAGGCTATTCCACTGATTGGCGGCATCCGTGAGTGCCTGATCCACGGGCTTTTGGCCCAACATGGCAGATTGCAAGTTGCTGTAAATCGCTTTTTGCAGTTGCTTCACATTTTTCATTGCAGGTACCAACACTTCCGCATCCTGCATCTGCTTGGCACTAATTACCCGCGCCTGATCAACGGGCGTAGCGTTGGCGGGTGTCGTCGTGAAGAAGGGGTCTTGCAACGACTTCACCGTGGAGGGCAATACATTCGCGGCTTTCGCAAATTGCAACTGATTTGCGTCATTGGTGACAAAGAGGGCAAACTTCAGTGCGCCATCGGGCACGTCTGTATCTTTGGGAATTACCAGATTCATCACTGCCACGTTTTTCTTACCCGTATCGCCCGTGATTTGGGCGGCAGAGGAGGAGGCTTTGGCGATCGTTGGGGCGTTGGTGGCAATGTTATTCAGGAATTCTGCACCAGAAGCCAGGATTGCCGTGTCGCCGCGTTGGTACAGGTCGATCGCGTGGCGGTGCCCCTCTGTCAGCACTTCGCGCGGTAACAATTGATTTGTGTACAGATCCACCCAATACTGAAATGCCGCTTTGCCTTTCGGGGTATTAAAGGCCGCTTTGCCATTCGCATCCACCAGTTCCACGCCCATCTGCACAAAGGATTCCAGCACCTCTGCCGAATCTTCCGGTACGACGGTCGTAAAGAAGGCGTGTTTCCCGGTTTTCTCCTTCACTTGTTTGGCAACAGTGGCCAATTCTTGATAAGTGGCAGGCGGTTTGCTCACCCCGGCTTGTTTCAGAATGTCCGTGTTGTAAATGGCGACGCGAGTCGTGAGATACCAGGGTAAGCCAAAAGTTTTGCCATTCAGCGTGCTGGCTTTCCAGATGTTGGGCAAATATAACTGGCGATCGCTAGCAGGGACTTTATCATCCAGTTCCAACCAGGCATTGCGTTCGGCTAATTGGGAGGCAAAGCCGGGATTCAAATTCACGACATCGGGAGCCGTTTTCGCGGACACCGCCGTTAAAATCTTGCGCTCCATATCCGCCCAGGGCACATCCACCCACCGGACTTTAAAGGTGGGATTTTGTTGCTCAAAGTTGGCAATCAGTTGGTTGAAATAATCCGTAAACTCGGGTTGCAGTTGCATCGTCCAGAATTCGATCTCCTGCTTGCCGCCCGCTTGATTGGACTGGTCACCAGTGGAGTTAGGAGTCCCGCCCCCGCAACTCACCAACCAACTCAGGGCGAACCCCAGGAGGGCAAAGAGCACACCTTTTTTCCAGGAAAAATTCCAGTTCATAAACCCGCGATCGCACTGCAACAAACCCACAGTGTACTACTTCCGGTACCGCTCACGGCAGCTCTCGCCCGGAAACCCAGGCTAGGATAGCGAGTAAGCACCGTTGGAGGCTCACCCATGTCATGCTCACGCGGTTGGTGGCGATGTGGTCTGCCGCTATTGTTTGTCGGCTTGCCAGTTGAATTGTCTGGTAGTCTGCACTCTGGGGCACCGATGGTCGCTCAGCCTGTCCCAGATGCGAATACTGAAGCCGATCGCTTGATTCGACAGGGTTATCAGCAACTCGGAACCAGCCTGAAAGCAGCCGTACAGTCGTTTGAGCAAGCCCTAAAGCTCTACCGCTCTACCGGAAATCGCAATGGGGAAGCGGATGCCCTAAACAGTCTGGGCAACGCTTACGCATCTTTGGCTCAACCTCAGCAGGCGATCGCGTTTTATCAGCAGGCATTACCCATCTTTCGCAACATGGGCGATCGTCACCGTGAAGCAGATGCGTTGCGGAGTTTGGGCAAGGCTTACTGGTCGTTGGCTCAGTTCAACCAAGCAATTGAGTTTTATCAGCAGGAGTTAGCTGTCTTGCGGGCAATGGGCGATCGCCCGAGTGAAGCAGGTCCGCTGGGACTTTTAGGTGATGCTTACGTGGCTTTGGCTCAACCCCAAACAGCGATCGCGTTTTATCAGCAGCGACTACTGATTCTACGGGCAGGCAACGACGGCGTTTTCTATCCGATTGCGGAAGCAGAGACGCTGATGGATTTGGGTCATGCTTATCAGTCTTTGGCTCAACCTGAGCAAGCGATCGCCTTTTACCAGCAGGCGTTGCCGATCTTTCGGACTAGCGGCGATCGCAACGGTGTAGCCAGAGCGTTAATGAATTTGGGCGTGGGCTACAGTGCGCTGGGGCAAAAGGTTAAAGCGGTGGAGTTTTTGCAGCAGGCGCAGACCCTGTTGCGGGAGTTGGGTAATCAACGTGAAGCAGCCCGCGTCACTAACCTCCTGAAGCGCTTGCAGTAGCGGCAGTCTTACCCGCGATCGCGGCTAGTCGATCGCCTCTGGGTCAATACCCTGCGATCGGAGTAGTGCCGCTAGGCGATCGGCGCGTTGGCGTTCTTGTTCAGCCCTTTGGTGTTCTTGTTCAGCGCGTTGGCGTTCCTGTTCAGTGCGTTGGCGTTCTTGTTCCACTAACTCCACGGCCCAGGGTAACACCTGTCCGGCTTCATCCCACCAGCGGAGCCAGTAACCATCCCGTTCTTCTTTCTTGCCGCGCCAGGTGCCCAGAAAGAGTTGGAGATCGGCGCACCAGTGACGACCCTCGACATTGGGTTGCTCCAGTTCATAGCGTCCGCCTCGCAACCGATAGACCTCCAACAAGCCCCAATCTGGTTCAAAGATGACGTAGGTGGGGATCTTCAGCACTTGTTCATAGAAAAACCATTTGCCCACGGGTGGAATTTGTCGGATTGAGTATTCGCCGCCATCCGTCGCCGACAAAAACTCGATGACCAGACTGGGCACATCGCCCTCCAGATTTGGCGTGTAGCTTTGGCGGGGCAAGCCCGGTTGGTTCACTTGCGGCACATAGAGCCAATCGGGAGCTTTTAAGGTCAACTCCTGGTTGATTTTGGCGCAGAGGCCAAAGTTAGACGCGATTAAATTTTGCGGCTGAATGCGCCCTGCCAGTTCTAAACTCTCGCGCAATGCGCCTGCAAGCAGAGGTTGTCCAGTATTTTCCACAGGCGTATCGTCGAGGATAAAGTCAGCGGGCGGCTTTTCCCAGGTCACAATCATGTCTGGGTGGCGCGTGAGCGGATTGGGCGTGGTGACCATTGCAGACACCTGGCGAAAGGGCACTGAAGAGTGTAATGCTCCCCAGTATAAGTGATCCATCCCTTGCCTGAGAAGCGTTGCCGGAGGGCGTGTTCTGGTGGTTTTGCCGCGATCGCGCCTGCCCCCGTTTGCCGCCTTGTCATGTGTGGCACTCCTGAAGGTGACGACCTGCGGTACTATTCCATAGTTACTAACCCGTTCATTGACGAACCCGTTGTCTACTGCACAGAATTTTGGATTGGAGGACTATCCCCATGTATGCGAATGAAATTGAGGATATTGCAACCTACGAGGTTTTGGACTCACGGGGCAATCCGACGGTGGAAGCAGTAGTGCTGCTGGCAGACGGGACAGAAGCTTCGGCGATCGCGCCTTCGGGGGCTTCGACGGGGGAGAAAGAAGCCGTGGAACTGCGGGATGGGGATAAACAGCGGTATGGCGGTAAAGGCGTTTTGCAAGCCGTGGAGAATGCCAATGAGAAGTTGGTGCCGGAACTGATTGGGATGGACGCGACCAATCAACGGGCGATCGATGGGGTGATGCTGGAAGTGGATGGCACGCCCAATAAAGCGACCGTTGGGGCGAACGGGATGCTGGCGATTTCGCTGGCTGTCGCCAAAGCTGCCGCGAAGTCTTTAGGCTTGCCGCTGTATCAATATTTGGGTGGGGTGAATGCGTCCCTGCTGCCCGTGCCCTGTATGAATGTGATTAACGGGGGCAAGCACGCGGATAATACGGTGGACTTTCAAGAGTTCATGATTGCGCCCCATAATGCGCCGTCCTTCAATGAGTCGATTCGGATGGGGGTAGAGACTTTCCATGCGCTCAAGTCGATTTTGCATGCCAAAGGCTTGAGTACTGGGGTGGGGGATGAAGGCGGGTTTGCGCCGGATTTGAAGTCGAATGAGGAAGCGATCGAGTTGATTCTGGAAGCGATTCAGAAAGCGGGTTATAAGCCTGGTGAAGACATCTCGATTTGCTTAGATCCCGCTACCAGCGAAATGTGGCAGGATGGTAAGTATTTCTTTTTTAAATCCAGTAAGGAATATTACACGTCCGAACAAATGGTGGACTTGTGGACTTCCTGGGCGCGGCAATACCCGATCGCCTCTCTGGAAGATGGCATGGGCGAAAACGATTGGAACGGCTGGAAGTTGCTGACGGACTCCATCGGCAGTACGGTGCAACTGGTGGGCGATGACCTGTTCTGCACCAATGCCGCCATTTTGGCCGAAGGGATTAAAGCGGGTGTGGGCAACTCCATCCTGATTAAAGTCAACCAGATCGGGACGTTGACCGAAACCCTGGACACGATCGCCCTGGCGCAGAAAAACAATTACACCTACATGGTGTCGCACCGCTCAGGCGAAACCGAAGACACCACGATCGCGGATCTGGCAGTCGCCACCAGTGCGGGGCAAATTAAAACAGGCTCCGGTTGCCGAGGTGAGCGAGTTGCCAAATTCAACCAACTGTTGCGGATTGAACGTAACCTAGGCAGTGCTGCTCAATTTGCTGGCAAGTCAGCCTTCAAGTGTGGCTAGGGCTGGGCGCGACAATCAGATCGCTGCGATGCGTTACGGCTAACGCCTAACATATCCTACCGTCGTCAGTTGGGTTGAACCCCGTGAAACCCAACGCCAGCTCTGGTCTGGTTGGGTTACGCTAGCGCTAACCCAACCGACACAAGTATCAGCCTATCGTAGGTTGGGTTGAACCCCGTGAAACCCAACACCAGCCTTGGTCTTGTTAGGTTACGCTTGCGCTAACCCAACCTACGAGAGTTCCTCGTGCATCAGTGTTGCAGTGGTTTTGGCGGTTTAATCGGTGATGGGTTACGCTGCGCTAACGGCATTCTTCGCCCTCTATCCTTTTCGGTGATTAGTTCATCCATGAAATTTCTTGCTTCCGCGATCGCGACGTTTGGTTTGTTTACCCTTGCGCCGCGTGCGATCGCTCTCCCATCCGCAGCGCAACCGCCAATCCAGGTCAGTCAGGCCACAACGGCACCGGATCTGACCCTGCTGGCAAAAGTGATCCAAAAGTTCCTGGAAAGTCCGCGCTATGAGACGAATTCCGAAATTCGCGTCAACAGTGTGGCGGGGAATACGACGGTGCAAACCTCTGCCACCGTGAAAACGATCGCCGACCAGACGAGCAAATTTCGCAGCGAAATCACCTTTGCCAAGCCCGATCAACCGGGGACGAAAATCACGACGCTGATTGTCTCAAA
The DNA here is from genome assembly GCA_027482985.1 of Cyanobacteriota bacterium. Classification (GTDB taxonomy): domain Bacteria; phylum Cyanobacteriota; class Cyanobacteriia; order Leptolyngbyales; family Leptolyngbyaceae; genus JSC-12. The sequence goes on along the minus strand of JAIXVO010000543.1, from coordinate 837 downwards.
TGGCAAACAAGTGTGGCTGTACCGGGCTGACCTGAAGCAATACCAGCTCATGACCGCCAGCGAATTTGACCAGTTTGAAGATAGTTTCTGGTTGGGCTTTTCTGCCATGATCTATGGGCAAATTCCGCCCGATGTGCGGCAGGCGATCGGCCAGAATCAAGCCACCAGTCGGCAAATTGTGGAAGCCGTGGGGTTGGAAGTGAAAGATCTCCAAGGTGCTCCCCAAACCGTCGATAACCGCCCGATGTACGTTTACCGTTATCGGGATGCCCGCGAAGGGTTTACCTTCAGTGCCTATGTGGAACCGGACACTGCCGTCATTCAACAGATGCAAATTGCTGGAAAATTTGAGGGTGCCGAAGTCCTGATCGCCGAACGGATTCTCAGCCGCACTGCCAATCCCGCGATCGCCCCTACGACCTTTACCTTCACCCCACCACCGGGAACGAAAAAGGTGAAAACGTTAGCGATCGGCCCTCTGTAGGAAGGCTCCAACCGATGACTCAAATCGACATTGCCATCATTGGCGCGGGCATGGCAGGGCTCACCTGTGCCCAAATTTTGCAGCAGGCAGGGTATCGCGTCACGGTGCTGGAAAAGTCGCGGGGCGTGGGGGGACGGTTGGCGACGCGGCGGTTGCCCCACGTCCGAGTTGATCATGGCACCTGCTATGTGTCGCCCCAGAGCGACTGGTTTCAGCACTTCATTCAAAATCTGGTCGATCGCGGCATCGTCCATGTGTGGACCGATCAGGTGTATGAACTGGCGGCAGATGGCAGGTTGCAGGCACCCGCAACCAAACGCGATCGCTATGTCGCGGGTGACGGAATGAGCGCG
>JAIXVO010000610.1 GCA_027482985.1 Cyanobacteriota bacterium | reverse complement strand
GGCAGGCGTCTGGTTACTGAAGGGAACGATGGTAGGGATCCAAGGATTCAGCAGTTTAAATCCGCTGACATCAAACAAATGGTGCTCAACCCCTAGGGAGGTAGCCACGCTGTGGGCAAACGTAAACTCTTCCTCTTCTTTGCTCCTAGCGGCGGTAAATGCCCTAAACTCCTGGGGCCCCTGCCCGGCTGCCATCAGATTGACACACAGTGCCGAAGCTGTGGTCGAGTCTAGGCCACCGCTGAGCGCCGCTACGACTTTAGGCGCTTGGACTCGATCTTTGACCGCTGTCTGGAGGATGTCACGACAGTGGGCGGCGTAGTCTTCATCATTTCGATAGTGAAGCACCGGCCCAGAGAGGGGAAATGTCCAATAGGATTTGATCGCTGGGCCGGCTGCCGTTGCCATCAGTTGCGCGGCCGGGGCTAGGGCTTTGATCTCGGCAAACGGCGTTAGGCACTCATCGGTGCGATCGTGTTCGCCAAACAGCAAGAAACTGGCCATAGCCCTATCGTCTAACTGGTTTGACACCTCGGGATGGCACAAAATCGGCCGGATTTCATTGCTGACAATAATCCCATGGGGTAATTGGGCATAGTGCACCATTCTCATGCCAAAGTGGTCGCGGCTGGCTAGCAACTGGCGACGATGACCATCCCACAGGGCAAAGGCAAAATCCCCCAGCAAGTGCTCTGAGACAGCCGTTCCCCAGGCTTGGTAGGCCGCCATGATCAGCGCTGAGGCGGGAGCATCGACGGGTACTGGGTAGCCCTTAGCCTCGAGCTGCTGGCGCAGGTTGTCTCGGTCATCAATCCGGGCATCGGTGACCAGGACTAGCGGCCCCTCCTGGTGAACGACAGGCTGATGGTCGTCTTTACAGTAATAGGTGCTGCGAAATAGGGTGTGCCCAAACCCTACGGATCCCTCAACCCAGATTTCCTGGGCATCTGGCCCACGGTAGGCGAGGTAACCGGTTAAGCGCCTGAGCAGATTTGGATCAACAGGCTTGCCATCAAAGTAAACAATACCGACAAAGCCACTCATGATTCCTGATCGTTAACGACTATTTTTAAGGGTATTGTGCTGCACAATATTGTCAGGCGAGAGCGTAGACCACAACAACGTATATTGTCGAACAATCCGCTGTTGGTCGTTAATAATAACGCCCCCCTGTTCAACCCAGGCATGCATGGTAAAGCAGCCTGGGGCCGTCTGCCGAACCCCGGTTTTTAGGTCGCTGCCGATGGACATCCAGCGCAGCAGCCACCACAGTAAGATTGATCGCTGCAGACAGGTGGGTATTGGGCTCCATTTTCCTGTACTCAGTTGGGCAATCAAGTTGGCTGCCACTCGAGACCGAGGCTCAAACTCTCCCCAGTGGGGCTTAGGCGATAGCCACAGCAGCAATCGACAAAGACGACGATAGCCCAGGGTGTTTAGACCCAGGCGAACGCCCATCAGCCCAAACCAGGCCCCCCCTACAAACCATCGTTGCCGCCATTGCCGCCAGGATGTCGCCATCTAGGGTTTTGGCTCTAGGGATTGCAGTAGGCCACTGCTCTCCAGCTTAGTCAAAAAGCTCTCTAGATCTTGGCTCAGGGTATCGCGATCGACGTCGTATTCTGCCTCTAAAACATCCAGGGCTTGCTCTAGGCTATCGGCCCCTTGCAACACGTCCCAAAAGCGCGCCCCGACATCGTCTAGGGCAAAATAAAATTCAGACTCTAGATTCAGCAGGATCATCTCATTGTCAATGGCCTGCACCAATACATTGTTGGGTTTAACGTAAAGCTTCGCGCCCATACTTAAAAATCCTTCGTTGATCTCAAACGTCATCTATCTTAAATGTCTTCATCCTAAAAAATCACATCTATGGACTCCAGTCACAGGCTGATTTAGACCTTTACCTTGGCAGCCTTACTGGGCTGAGCTGAATAGCGTTGACTATTTTTAACCCATGCTCAAGCGTTCATCCGTTTAAAGGTCTCAGCAATGCGACTCAAGGCCCGTTGGCGCTTGTCAAAACGCTGGGGGTAGGCTTGACAGAGCAGGGTGACTAAGTCACTCATCGGGGTTTGGCCATCGACATGGGAGAGAATAAGCTGCTCGATCTCAACCTCAATCGTGATTTGGGGCACAAAGTCCCCTCGTTTATACTTTATCTCTTTGGTACTCAGCAAGCTAGCGTTAAAGGTGGACTGATCAAAGGTTACTTTGATGGCACCGGCTGGGGTCAAAACCCGGCCCTGCCATCGCCAAATATACTCCTGATCGACCCAATGGGCGGAAATGGTCGCCTCAATGCGATCGCCAGGGTCAATCTGAACGGGGGTAGAAATTGGGAAAAAGGTCTGCCCATAGATTAATTGCGGCTGATCAGGAGCGTTGGAATAGCCTACGCCGTCGATGAGTTCTGTGCTAAACCACACCCCTAGGCCATGAAGGTGACCAGCTTGGGTAGATTCCCAGCTCAGATCGCCACTACCATTGCAGCTGGTAAGAGTACGATAATCTAGCTCCAACCACTGCTGGGCAGGGGCCAATAATTCCTTGGGAGCGATCGGGTGTCGTCCCCATCGATTGACCTCAAGCCGGTAGGCCGCGGAGAGATCCAAGTTGTACTCGTTGGTGAGCCACGGAT
>JAIXVO010000379.1 GCA_027482985.1 Cyanobacteriota bacterium | reverse complement strand
TCATCCACCACCAGAATTTTGGGTTTGTTATTCGGCTGGACTTTCATGAACCGTACTCCTGCGACTGGGCAGTAGATTACTTCTCATTCCGCACCTTGGAAACCTGATGAAAGCGTTAACTGATATCAGCCTGCTAGCTCGTCTACCAATCCTAAGAGGATATTTGACCAGTCCTCGATGCGTGAGAAATCATCGAGATCACGCTAAATCGCCCTGACTAGGCGGACTTTAAGCGTATTTCCCGCAGTTCTCAGCGGGGCTAGGGGGAATCGCTGAGTATCGTGATCCAACCAACATCGGTTCCAACATCTGCTTCAAGCACCCTTTATCGTCTTGCTTTCTCAGTCCCAGTATCACACCGATTTTAATCCTGGTGGAATCGGGACTGGAGATCGGCTAACACCCTAGTTGGACATTGGCCACCCAGCCAGAACAACCGGACTGCCCAGAAACCGCATAAAAGCTTCAATGCCGCCTGGTTTAACTCTATCCGTTGCAACACTGACTGCCTCTAGATTGCCCTGAATTTGCTCCTTCATAACGCTGGTGCCAGACAGACTGATGTAATACCAGCTGTAAACCACAGCAATTTGGCTGACCTGAGCAAAGTTTACTCGCAATTGAGGACAGAAAAAAATTAAAGCGATTAAGACAAATCGGGCATAATCGTGATTGAGAAATTCACGCAACTTTTTGGAAATCGCTGCGGCTAAAGTTTCATCTCACTACAACTGACCTAACATTGAAGTTGGAGTTAGTTTGTCGATCAATTTAGCCTGATCTGATCATTCACCTCGCCCGGAGCAACTCTACGTATGCGCTGCCCGTTTTGCCAGCACACTGATAACCGTGTCCTTGAATCCCGTTCTGCAGAGGGGGGGCAAAGTGTGAGACGGCGGCGAGAGTGCTTAAAATGCGCCCGCCGATTTACCACTTATGAGCGGATCGAGTTTGTCCCGATTACCGTCATTAAACGCAATGGCGATCGCGAATCTTTTGACCGCTACAAACTATTAAAAGGGTTAGCACTCGCCTGTGAAAAAACTGGGATCACCACGCCGCAAATGGAACGCGTCGTCGATGAAATTGAGTCGGAACTGCAACAGCAAGTGGTGCGAGAAGTCCCTAGCAGTGAGATTGGCGAATTAGTGTTGCAGCATCTACGGGCACTTAACGAAGTGGCTTATATTCGATTTGCCTCGGTGTATCGCAAATTTCAAGGCATTCGCGACTTTGTAGAAACTCTGGATCAACTCCGAACCGCTACCCATGGTGCAGATCTGACTCCTGTTCCAGACAGCCGTCCCGAATCAGGATGCCTGACCGACGGCAACTCTATGCCGCTCTCGGTGAATTCTTGAGTGTTGTCCAATCCCATCTGGAAATGTGTGCAGCGATCGAAAGGATGCGGTATCATAGTTCTTCCGAGCCTATATCATCCCTAAATCTTCTACAATTGGATTTGGAGAAGATTTGTCCAGCCTGTAGTAGCACAAACTTGAGTGCGTACACAAGCGCAGGAGGCACACTTTCACGGAGAAAACCCTTAGGAAGCGATTCGCATGGTCAATCAGGACACAACAACATTAGATGTCGGTTTTAGTTACGAAGAATTTGCCGCCCGACTCGATAAATACGATTACCATTTCAGCCCCGGAGATGTTGTGGCTGGCACCGTGTTTAGTCTTGAGCCACGCGGTGCTCTGATTGACATTGGAGCGAAAACGGCGGCTTATATTCCGATTCAGGAAATGTCGATCAACCGCATCGACAATCCTGACGAAGTGCTGCAAGCTGACGAAACGCGTGAGTTTTTTATTCTGGCGGACGAAAACGAAGATGGGCAATTAACCCTGTCGATTCGTCGGATCGAATACATGCGAGCCTGGGAACGGGTGCGTCAACTTCAAAACGAAGATGCCACGGTGCGATCGCTGGTGTTTGCCACCAACCGGGGGGGTGCATTAGTGCGGATTGAAGGGCTACGCGGCTTTATTCCGGGATCTCACATCAGCACTCGGAAGCCGAAGGAAGAATTGGTGGGTGAAGAGTTGCCCCTGAAGTTTCTGGAAGTAGATGAAGAGCGGAATCGGCTGGTTCTGAGTCATCGTCGGGCTTTGGTGGAACGCAAGATGAATCGCCTGGAAGTGGGCGAAGTGGTCATTGGCACCGTGCGCGGGATCAAACCCTACGGCGCGTTCATCGATATCGGCGGGGTCAGCGGGTTGTTGCACATTTCCGAAATCTCTCACGACCACATCGACACGCCTCACAGTGTGTTCAATGTGAATGATGAGTTGAAGGTCATGATCATCGATCTGGATGCGGAACGGGGACGGATTTCGCTGTCCACCAAGCAACTGGAGCCGGAACCCGGTGACATGGTGAAGAATCCGCAAGTGGTCTACGACAAGGCTGAAGAAATGGCAATTCGCTACCGGGAACAAATGTTGGCGAAACAGCAGCAACAGCAATCGCAAGATACCAATGGTGCGAGCTATGAAGCACCGGCGGCGATTGAGGAAGAAGTCGAAGAACTGCCCGTTGCCGTCGAAGAGTAACTTTGACTTTGCCTGTAATGGGAAAACCGAAATGACTCGTTTTTCCCATTACAGGTGCTGGAGATTGTCTGTCGAACTGATTTTGAGGGAAATTCTCCCTCTTTTTTTATGCCTGTTTCCGGCTGATGCTTGTTTGTCCCCGTTGGAGCGAAACCTGTGGCAACCATTACCTGTGGCGCGATCGCCTTTGATGCGATCGCGGCGGTCATTTTCGATAAAGATGGCACCTTAGCCGACTCGCAAGCCTTTCTGCGGAATCTGGGGCAAAAACGCGCCCGTCTGGTGGATGCCCAAGTGCCAGGAGTCGAAGCGCCTTTGCTGCTGGCCTTTGGGCTGGAGGGCGATCGCTTGGACCCAGCCGGCTTGATGGCGATCGGCACGCGGCAGGAAAATGAAATTGCGGCAGCGGCTTACATTGCCGAAACTGGAAAAGGCTGGGTGGAGGCACTCCAAATCGCGCGATCGGCCTTTGCCGAAGCCGATGCCTGGTTGCCCCCCAAAGCCAGCAGTACACCCTTGTTTGACGGTGCTTTAGCGCTGCTGCAACGGCTAGCGGCAGCGGGGGTGAGATTGGGGATGGCCTCCGCCGATAGTCCTACCCATGTTCAGGATTTTGTGGATTATTACCAGTTAAATACTTTGCTGCCCGTGGCGATCGGTTCCACGCCCACCTGCAGTAAACCCAATCCAGCTCTACTGGAACAAGCGTGTTTAAACCTTGGGGTATCTCCCCAAAATACATTGGTTGTTGGTGATTCTACAGCAGATTTAATGATGGCTCAGGCGGCGGGTGCCCGTGGCTGTATTGCCGTTTCCTGGGGCTGGACAAACCCGCTCCAACTGCAACAAGCCGATGTTTGTGTGCGAAACTTTGCGGAAATTCAGGTTTTAGCCCCGTAAGAAGGAATAATCAGCAATCGCTAATTTTATATCATCACAGAAAATAACCAGACCTTAATCTCCACTTCATACAGGTGCATAGTAGTGATATGATTCGCTGAAGTTCACCCATTTTGTCCCCAGGTTGGTTAATTCTGTAGTGGTGTGATTCTACAATAGCCATTCCCTAACCTTAGCTAGAAGATAGGAGTTGCCCTTGTCTCGCCGTTATTTATTTACTTCGGAGTCTGTTACGGAGGGTCATCCAGACAAGATCTGTGACCAAATTTCCGACACTATTTTGGATGCCCTGTTAGCACAGGATCCCCTGAGCCGAGTGGCTGCTGAGGTGGTGGTTAACACTGGCTTGGTATTGATTACAGGTGAAATTACCTCAAAAGCCAAAGTGAATTACATCGACTTGGCGCGCCAGAAGATCGCTGAAATTGGGTACAACGGGGTGGACAGCGGGTTTTCTGCCAACAGTTGTTCGGTGTTGATTGCCCTTGACGCGCAATCGCCTGATATTGCTCAGGGGGTCAACACGGCGCAAGAAGCCCGTCAGCTCTCGAACGATGAGTTAGATGCGGTAGGTGCGGGTGATCAGGGGATTATGTTTGGGTTCGCCTGCAACGAAACGCCGGAACTGATGCCGCTGCCGATTTGTTTGGCGCACCGGATCTCGCGCAAACTGGCGGCAGTGCGAAAAACGGGTCAACTGCCTTATTTGCGTCCCGATGGTAAAACGCAGGTCTCGATCGCCTACGAAGACAATCGCCCCGTGGGGATTGACACGATTCTGATTTCCACCCAACACGCGCCCAGCATTGACGACATCACGGATGAAGCGGCAGTGCAAGCCAAGATCAAGGAAGATCTCTGGACTTTGGTCGTGTTGCCCGTCTTTGCTGACCTGGAAGTCCAACCAGATGAAAATACCCGTTACCTAGTGAACCCGACTGGGAAATTTGTCATCGGTGGGCCTCAAGGGGATGCGGGCTTGACTGGCCGGAAAATCATTGTGGATACCTACGGTGGTTATTCGCGTCACGGCGGCGGGGCCTTCTCTGGCAAGGATCCCACCAAAGTCGATCGCAGTGCGGCGTATGCCTGCCGCTATGTCGCGAAAAATATCGTGGCTGCGGGGCTGGCTGAGAAATGCGAAGTCCAACTTAGCTATGCGATCGGGGTGGCACGTCCGGTGTCCATCATGATTGAAACCTTTGGCACTGGTAAGATCGACGATACGCGCTTGCTGGAGCTGGTTAACACTCATTTTGAATTGCGGCCTGCGGGGATTATTCAATCCTTCAATTTGCGCAATTTGCCAGCTGAGCGGGGCGGTCGCTTCTATCAAGATGTGGCAGCTTACGGGCATCTGGGTCGGAATGACCTGGATCTACCTTGGGAGCAAACGGACAAAGCCGAACTCTTAAAGGCTGAAGCCTCCAGGTTGCTCTCGATCGCTTAAGGGTTTCTGAGCAAAATTTATCCTTGGAGGGCAAGTTTTGCCACAAGTTTGTGAACGCGAATGATGCTGTTGCTAAGCTTGCCCCTACAGATAATTTTTCGAGAACCGCCTCGAATGTTTTGGTTGATTTCAGACTCTTGATTAGTTAGCGGTAGGAATCTCCTACCGCTTTTTTGTGATTTTACACAGGTGACGCACTCGCTAAGACTGCGAGAGGCGTTGCGTGGATTGCCCGCCCAACAGCTCATGAGCGGCCTGCAACCGATCCAGAATTTGGTCGGCATGGGGGCTACGGGTCAAAAGGGGCTGAATTGCCTGTAAATCGACTTCGTTGACTTTGGCACCGGGGAACCAGTGACTTGCATTACCCAACAAGGAATAGCGCATGCGGGCGTATTCCACCAGGTCATAGGCGATCGCCAAATTATGGAGCCACAAGACCGTCTGTAAATTCAGACGACCGGGGGTTTCATCGATCGATGGCAATCCCACTGACCAGGTTTTGTACCAGGCTTCTCCCAAGCGATCGATGGCACCCTGCTCCAGTTGATGCAGAATCGGCGGCAGCACCTCATCGGCGCGATCGAGATATGCCAGCGTCTTCAAATGTTCGTCGAAGTCTTCCGGGCAGGCAGCACCCAGACTCAAGGTATGTACCTGGGAATGGCTGAGGCAAAACAGGTTATTGAAGACGATCGGGCTGAGGGGGGCACACAAATCCACTAAACGCTGGGGCGGATTGTAGAGCATCCCGCCTTTATCGGATGGACTGATGATGAACACACCCATATCTTGCCGATTCGCTGCCGCGATCGCGTCCCAGTTGCGCTGATTGATGTAGTACCAGTGCAAATTCACATAGTCGAATTGCCCCGTTTCGCACGTTCTCACAATCACATCGGTGGGGCCATGGGTTGAAAAGCCGACAAAGCGAATCCGTCCCTGCCGCTGGAATTCTCGCACCACATCCAGACAACCACCGGAACGCACTGTCCAATCGAGGATTTCATCGGTGTTGATGCCGTGAATTCCTAATAAATCGACGTGATCGACCTGGAGGTAGTTGAGAGATTTCTCTAGCTTGGTGCGAAACTCCTGCGGATCAGCCGTGGGGACGACTTTGGTTTGCAAAATGAAGGTTTCACGCGGGATGGTGGGCAGAATTTGCCCCAATTGCATCTCGGAACTGCCATAGCCCCGCGCGGTTTCGATGTGATTGATGCCCACCGCCAGCGATCGCCGAATGGTGGCTTCTAAATTGGCTTGCTGCTCCGCTGGTACATCTTGCAGTGGCACATCCTGCCACTTGTACTGATAGCGCATGCCGCCGCAGGAAAAGACGGGCATCTGTAATTCAGTGCGTCCAAAACGCCGATAGAGCATAGGGGGGTGGGGATGAGGGGCTAGGGGTTAGGGAATCGGCTGTGGTCAACTGCGTAGCTTGAAGACGGCGGCACAACCGAAACCATCTTCTACTTTAATCAGTTTGTCCAGAAAAATGAGGTTTTCTTTTACGTCGGGTCAATGCCTTGCGATCGCAACAATGCTCGCAGTCGTGCTAATTCCTGTTCTGCTTGTTCAGCACGTTGCCGTTCTGCGTCTAGCTGACGTTGCAGTTCGTCCTCTGGTGATTCGACTAAGCTGCCTTCGGCGGTAAAAAAGCGCAGTTTGTGCTCGTGGATACCCAGAAAAAGTTCAAGTTGTTGGCTCCAAAGATGACCAGCGGCATTGCCGCGTAATTCTTGATAAACGCCTTCAACGAGATGGAAGCCTTTGAATTCCAGCGTGTCGGGATGGAACCAGAAGTAATCAGGCGTGCAAAAGGTGTCTTGATAAATTTGTTTTTTCAAGCCGCGATCGGTCGCTGCCGTGGAATCAGAGAGCAGTTCAATGATCACGTTGGGATACTGGCCTTGCTCTTGCCAGACCACCCAACTGCGGCGATCGCGGTTATCGGCACCGAGCACCACAAAGAAATCGGGCCCTCGGAAATCTTCAGATTTGAGCTGATTGGGGCTGTAATAAATGGTCAGATTGCCAGACACGTAAAAATCCTGGCGCTGCCGCCATTGCCACTTCAGCAATCGGATGAGCAGTTCAATTTGCTCTCGATGTAAATCAGATTCCAAGGGTGGTTCATCACTCCACAAATCACCAGGGGGAAACTGAACTGGCTCTGAGTGGCTCGAAATTTGTTCGGGATCAAGGCGTTGAACCATGATGCAGTCCCCCTTAATTCAAGGGTTTGTCATTTGGGCGATCGCAGCGCAAATCTAAAATAGTTTGCATGAATACTGCTGGGGATTCCAAGATACTGGAATCATAGCAATTTCCGTCGGTGATGCTCCTGATAGGCATGGCGCACGGAGAGGAGGGCGTGGCATGCGGGCAAGGGTGGGGGACATTTCCAGTTTCACCTGCCATATGCTACGCCCCTACGGGGATGCTATTGCCAATTTAACGCTTGATTTCGCGGACGGTGGGTTGACCGTCGATGACGCTGCCGACGAGGACGAGATCGGCCATGTTGACGAAAAGACCGTTTTCCAGGACACCGGGAATGTTGTTGAGGGTCTTTTCCAGTTCAGCGGGATCTTCAATCCCATGCGGGAATTTGACATCCAGAATCAGGTTGCCTTGATCGGTAACGACGGGTCCCGCTTTCTTCACACCCATCCGCAGGGTGACTTTTGCGCCCATTTTCTCGATCGCCTTCGTCACCGGATGCAAGGCTTTGGGCACCACTTCCACGGGCAACAGGAAGTTGAGGTTGAGCTTGTCAACTAACTTGCTGCTATCGACAATCACGACAAACCGTTTGGCGTAGGCTTCCACCAGTTTTTCTTGAAAGTGAGCGGCACCCCCACCTTTAATTAAATTCAGATTAGGATCGACTTCATCGGCTCCGTCGATCGCCAGATCAATGTAATTCACCACATCCAGCGTCGTGAGGGGAATGCCACATTCGCGCGCCAACACTTCGCCCTGAAAGGAGGTGGTGATGCCTTGAATCTCTTTGAGATCGCCGGATTTCAAGCGATCGCCCAATGCCTGGATCATGAAAGCCGCCGTTGACCCGGTTCCCAAGCCTACAATAGTACCTGACTGCACCAGTGCCGCAGCCGCTTCTCCAACCTGTTTCTTCATCAACGTTGCGGGATCAAGTTCTGCCATAACCATTCCTTTTGTGACGACTTTAGTTTACTACCTTGCCGGGATCATCTATGAGTCAATCGGCTGACTTTTCAGCGGCGGAGTATGAGCAAGCTGCTGCCTGGACGGAAGCGGAACGGGCACAGCAACTTGAGAATGCCGCCACCCCCCATCCGCTCAAAGCCTTGCTGCTGTATCAACAGGGTCGCCAGTGCGTGGAGCAACAGCAGTTGGGGGACGCGATCGCCTGCTTTAACCAGGCGGTAGACCTGAAACCCGACTTTGCCCGCGCCTGGAGCGATCGCGGCAATGTGCTGAAGCGCGTGGGACGCTATGAGGAAGCCGTCGAGAGCTGTGATCGAGCGATCGCCCTCGCCCCGGATGACGCTGACACGTGGCAATACCGGGCGATCGCCCTGCACTATCTGGGTCGGTATGAAGCCGCCATCACCAATTACGATCGCGCTGTTCAACTGCGACCTGATTTGGCGATCGCCTGGTACAACCGGGGCTTATCGCTGGCGAAATTAAATCGCGAGTTGTTGGCCCTCGACAGCTTTGATCAGGTTGTGCACCTACAACCGACCCATCTCCAGGCTTGGCGGCAACGGAGTCAACTGCTGCATCACCTCCACCGCTACCCAGAAGCCCTGGCTAGCTACGATCGCCTGCTGGACTTAAAACCCGATGATGTCAAAACCTGGAAACACCGGGGCGATGTCTTGCGGGATATGCAGCAACCGGAACAGGCGTTAAAGAGCTATGACACAGCGCTGAATTTGGCTCCTGACGAGGCAAATTTGTGGTGCGATCGCGCGGCATTGCTGGTGGCATTGCGCCGTCATCCGGAGGCACTCCAAACGCTGGAGAAATGTCTGGACTTAAACCCGTCTCATCCCAAAGCCCTAAGCTTAAAAGCGGTAGTCTATGCCCGTCAGCAGCGCCCCCAAACCGCCCTCGCCTGTTGCGATGAAGCGATCGCCGCCGACCCCGACAATGAGTATCCCTGGCGGATTCGAGCTTTGATCCTGCGCGATCTCCAGCAGTTTGAGGACGCGATCGCCAGTTGTGAACAGTCGTTAGCCATCAATCCTCAGCAACCAGAACTCTGGGCGACCAAAGCCGAGGCGTTACAGAAACTACACCGCGACACCGCCGCGATCGCCAGTTATGACCAGGCACTCGACTTACAACCCGATCAGCCCCAACTCTGGCACCAACGCGGGCTGATGTTACGCCGAGTCGGACAATTTGATGCCGCGATCGCCAGCTTCGACCATGCCCTCAACCTCCAACCCAACTTCGCCGATGCCACCCGCAGCCGCCTCTACACGCTGCTAACCACCGGGCAACTCGTGAATCACCTCTTCGGCAATTGCACCCTCCAGGAACGCGATCGCCTCTGGCAAGATTTGCGGGCGACGGGCGATCGCTTAGTCAAACACAAACTCCCTGCCGTCATCATCCTGGGGATCAGTGCCCTCTTCGCCACCAGCAGTCAGACCGTCGCCTGGGTCGTCGCCGGGATTTTTCTTGCGATCGCCACTTGGAGCGATCTGATTCGCGAAGCGGGCAAATAGGGAAAGGCAGAGGGTCGAGGGCAGCGGGCAGAAGGGAGGAGTCAGGAGTCAGGAGTTGGGGGACAGGCAGGTGAGGGCAAGGAAGACAACAGTGAACAGCCAGCCTGATGTCGCAGCAGTTCTCTTGCTTGCCCTCCTGACTTCTGGCTCCTTCGTCCCTCTCCCTCTCCCTCCCGTCTCCTT
>JAIXVO010000607.1 GCA_027482985.1 Cyanobacteriota bacterium | reverse complement strand
TGACACCCACGAATTGGTACCAGAGTTGGTCAATACCACCGCCTAGCAGCAAACCCGCTTTCGGGCCAGCCGCATACAAAGCACCGGGTTGATCGCTCGCACCAACGGCAAATAAACCAACTGCCAGCGTGCCCCAGACCCCACAAACGAGGTGAACTGAGGTCGCACCGACGGGGTCATCGATATTCAAGCGATCGAAGAAACCGACTGCAAACACCACGAGCACCCCACCGACAATCCCAATGACGGCAGAAGCGGGTACTGTGACAAAGGCACAAGATGCAGTAACAGCCACCAAACCAGCCAAAATGCCGTTGATGATCATCGACAAATCGGGCTTGCCTAGGACCAACCAAGCTGTGAGGGTCGCTGCCAGACCACCGAAAGCACCAGCGGTGTTGGTAGTGATGGCAATGTGAGCCGCAGCCGCCCCACCATCAGCACTGATCCCCATGGTGGAACCGGGGTTAAAGCCGAACCAACCTAACCAGAGAATCAGGGCTCCTAGCGTGGCAATGCTCATGTTGTGCGCAGGCAGCGCATTGGGTGAACCATCGGCACTATATTTGCCCAACCGAGGCCCCAGGAAGGCGGCACCCATCAGTGCGGCCCAACCTCCAACCGAGTGAACGACGGTGGAACCCGCAAAGTCGAAGAAGCCAAGGGTGTAGAGCCAACCGCCGCCCCAGATCCAGTGACCCGTGATGGGATAAGCAACCCCAACCAGCAATAAGCTGAAGATCAAAAAGTCAAGGAACTTGATCCGCTCTGCCACAGCCCCGGACACGATGGTGGCGGCTGTACCAGCGAAGACTAATTGGAAGAAGAATTTGGCTAACAGGGGAACGCCCGTCCAGTTGAGGGAGGCGAAAATGCCTTCATAAGCCGCACCCGTGGCGGGGCTATTGTCAGCGCCAGCCAGGAAGAAGCCACCGCTGCTGCCAATGAAGCCATTGCCATTGCTGAACATGAGGCCAAAGCCGATCGCCCAGAACGCAATCGTAGACAGCGCAAAGACAATCAGGTTTTTCGACAGCACGTTAACGGCGTTTTTCTGCCGACAAAAGCCCGTTTCCAACATACAAAAACCAGCGTTCATGAAGAACACCAGCATTCCAGCGACTAACACCCACATGGTATCTAGACCAACTTTTAAGGTGTCAGTAGTTTTCGCCAAACTTTCCAGCGTCGGCGGCTCTGCAGCACTCCCGGCGTAGCTCCATGCCAACACAATCAGCATGGCGATCGGAATACAAGCCTGGGCGCTGGGAGAAAGTTTTTTCGCGTACCAGTCAGGGGATAGCCACTTGCTAGCCCGTCCCAGAGAAGGCTGTCGGTGCCTTTTCACCGACTGCTTCTTGAGCATAGATCTAGAGACCATTTTGGACATTCCTCAGTGGATGAACTAAACATCGGAATCAGGATTCCGAACGGATTCAGGCACGAACCAGACGAGCTAATCGAAGGGATCAACTCGATCAGGGCAGAAGCGTCTGCGATCGCGCACGAACTTGAGAACAGCTCATCGGCAATCCACAGACGGGAGCAACCTGAAGATTAAGATTTCATGAACTAATACACCTCAAGATTCCACCAATTCTGACCCCTCCAATTCTGTATAGGAAATCACAAAACGTGATTAAACCCCCTGAAGTGTCCGTAAACCAACGGGTTTGATGTAAAAAACAATACCATTGATTTTGTTGATGGTTTGCCAAAGCTTTACCGATGCTGGGGCAAAACAATTCAGTTTAAGGGCTGCTCGCGATCTAGACTGGGTGCTAGTAGGTTGAAGGACTCATGTCAGCCCAAAAGTGCTGTTGCTTTTATTACTTCGACCAATGGATTTGAGTCAGTACCTAGCGACGCTGTGGGTGTGAACCGAGCGGATAGACGAGGACATGAGTATTTTTACTTGAGGAATGTATTGCAGAAAAACTGACAAATCCGTCGTTATGGAGTAGATCTTTGAAGGGGATTTTATTCGGGATTACAGCTATGTCACTTGGTCAGAAGGGTATAGTGCGATGCGGACGGCGCAGTGGGCGAGCCTCCGGCTGGCGATCGCTCATCGGAGTGCTGCTGACCACTACTCTGCTGGCTGTTGGGATGCGCCCCAGTCCCTTGGGTTCCGCCGCGATCGCGCAGGATCCCCCGGCTCCGTCTGATCCCCCGGCTCCGCTGAACCAACTATGTCAGGCTACGTCTACCCCGCCTGCGGCGAAAACGGGACTAGCACAACTGGTCAGTCAAGTTTCGCAAACCGCCAGCCTGATCGAACAACCCGCGATGGGGATGGGGGCGATCGTGGGCAAAGTTGCTCCCCAAATTTTGGCCTACCTCAATTCCAGCCCTTTCCCGGAAATTAATAGCGCTGCGCGGCAAGCGAAAGTGCCCGTGATGATGTATCACGACATTTTGCCGGAGAAGCAAGTCTTTTTTGATGTCACGCCTGCCGAGTTTGAAGATCATCTCAAACTAATTCGGGACAAAGGCTTAACGCCGATCACGATGGAGCAGCTAGTCAACCATTTGCGCACCGGACTGCCGTTACCCGCCAAACCCATTCTGCTGACCTTTGATGATGGCTACGAAGGGCATTATCAATACGTCTATCCCTTGTTGAAAAAATATAACTATCCCGCTGTGTTCTCGATTTACACGGCTAAAGTAGGCAAAAAAATGGGGCGCTCCAGCCTCAACTGGGAACAGTTGCGCGAAATGGCGCAGGATCCGCTGGTGACGATCGCCTCCCATAGCGTCACCCACAAAGTCATGGAAGGGCTAACACCCGCGCAGTTAGTCAGCGAAACCGAGGAATCCAAACGGATTTTAGAAGCCGAACTGGGGATTCCCATTCGCTACTTTACTTATCCTGAAGGGAAATTTGATCAGGCGGCGTGGGCTGCGGTCAAGCAGGCGGGATACGAAGCTGCCTTCACAATGAATGACCTAGATGAGCAACTGGCGGGACAATCAAAAGATTTGCTGGCGATCGGGCGGATTGGGCAGTCGCGAATTGCCGAAATGGTGGATCTGGCTTGGGGTGGCCCACCGCTGCAAACGGCTTCTTTCGGCTTCGATTTCACGTCGCCGATTCGCCGTATTGATGCCACGGTGGATAACATGCCTTATATCTTCATCGCCGGCGGCAAACCCATCACCATTCACCATCACACCCGCGCTCAGGTGCCCGAAATTATTGCCAATACGCCAGCGATCGCGGCGGTGGATGGCGGCTTTTTCAATCTCGAATTGATCGACTCCAACTATATGCTAGGCCCCGTTTACAGTCAGGCGACGGGCGAGTTTGTGCCGGGTAAATCGGGGGAAATTCCGTTTTTGGAAGACCGTCCCCTGGTGATGATCAATGCTCAATCCGTCAAGTTTGTGCCCTTTAAGCACAAGCAGCACAACAGCTTACAAGACCTGCAAACGATTATGCCGGATGTGACTGATGCTTTCGTCGCCGCTGGCTGGTTGGTGGAAAATGGTCGGCCGCAACCGTTGGAGCGCTTTGGGCGGCTCTACAGTGTGAATGAGCAGCGCCATCGGGCGTTCTGGGGGATTAACCAACAGGGACAGCCGCAAATTGGGGTTTCCGTGGAACCGATTGGCGCGGTTGATTTGGGGATTGCCTTAGCCAAAGCTGGCTTCCGGGATGCGGTCATGTTAGATTCTGGAGCCAGTACGTCGCTCGCCTTTAAGGGGCAATCGTTGGTCGGTTATACGCCGCGTCCGGTACCCCATGTGGTTGGGTTGGTGCCCGCTCCTGGTGATGCCGGGACGAATTGTGCTGTTTCTGCTGCCCGTTAAGCGGACTGCGCCAACAATCGCACTAACAATCACCCTAATCGCAGGGTGACTGAAGCATGGCCTGAAGCCATGCAATTGGCATCAGCCTGAAGTGCGACCTTATCCACACAGGTCTGGTAGTAGCGCGAGTCTCTGGTTAAAACCAAAATTCTGAGCTTGGGTGGCAGCCCCCCAACCCCCCCGAATTCAGGGGACGGCTGCGTCCCCCGAACCCCCTCCAGAGGGCAACGCTGGGGCGACGCAATCATACGCTAGTTTAGACGTTGCAGA
>JAIXVO010000589.1 GCA_027482985.1 Cyanobacteriota bacterium | reverse complement strand
TGGTGTCCCGGCGCGATCGCCCGCCCGCAACGTTCGCCGCACCGAAGCTCGCATATTCGCCCCATTCGGCAACGGCTTAAAGGGTGAATTGGACGAGTCTGCCAGCACCGCTTGAAACAACTCATGCGTCCAGACATTCGCACCCCCCGCCCCCGTGTTGCCGCTGGCACCCAGGACGGGACCAATTTTGTGATCCTGGAAGCCCGCCGCAAAAATATCCGTCGTGCTGTAACAGAGGGCATCAATAATCAGCACGACGGGGCCAGAATACTTCTGGCCAATGTTGTTAGCAGACTCGCGATCGGTAATGGGGAAGCCATTCGAGAAAATTGCCCCCGTCTGCACCGCCTGCTTCATCGACGGGAACCACGGCGACAGGTCAAATTCGGGATAGGGGCGATTCTCACCCGTATGCAGTCGCACCATTTCCAACGTCAGCGCCGTGTTGATAAATTCCGTCCGCTGTGGCTCAATCACGCGGGGTGTCAACACTTGCAGCAAGCGTTCCCCATTCAAAATTACCCCGCCGCCATTCCCGCGCACGTCGATGATCAATCCCGTTGGCGGCAACAAACTCGCCAGCCGGATGAACTCGGCCACAAACCCATCCACATCCATTTCGTTGAAGGTGAAGATGCGGATATAGCCAAAACTGCCACTGGGGGTATCCACTTTTTGGGCGCGGAAAATCCCTGGCATCCGACTTTCTAAGCCTTGCAGGGGGACTGCCAGCGGGTTAGCTGCCTGCGCAAACCGCTGTTCTGCCGCGACCACTTGCGGGGCAAACAATGCTTTTTTCACTTGTTGAGCCGCATCCGCTTGAATATCAATCCCCAATGCCGTCGCCTGCACACTGAAGCGATTCGGATCAACGCCGCTGGAAGCAAATTCGCGAGTCAAAATTTGCCACGTCAGCCGAATTTCTAGCTCTTTACCATCTGCTGTGCGATACCCCACAATCACCCATTCTTCCGTCGGCGGCAGGGAAATCAGCAACGGACGAATCGTCAGGGCTTCTAAACCCCGCGCCAGTCGCGCTGGCAAATTGCTCCCCGCTTGCCGATCGGCATTCTGGGCGATCGCCTGCACAATCGGCGTGCCATTCCAGGCAATCACTTCCACACCCGGCTTAAAGGTGGGATGATTCAAGCCCGCAAACACCCGCGACACCAGATATTTGGGTTGTTGATTCGCAAAAAATTCTTCAATTTGGAAGGGCAAAATCGCTGTCGCTTGGTTAAACGGCGCGGGCAAAATGTAGTTCGTATGCAAATCACGGACGGAGGTAAAAATTTCCGTCATCTCATTGTGAAATTGCATCTCACTCGGCATTTGTGCTTCCGTCAGATCCGCCAGTTGCGCTTGTAACAGGCGCAGACGTTGAATCGGATCAACGGCGTGCATCGCTTTTTTCAACGGCAAATGCACATAAACCCGCTCCATCAGCACGATCGCCTGTTCCACCAACAGTTGCCGATCCGCCAGGGATAACTTCCCGACCGTTGCCAAAAATTGGTGCAATGGCACTGCCCCGGCTGGACTGGTGGGCACCGTATCCACCGCGTTATCAGGCAACACTTGCACATGCAACTGAAACACATGCCAGGTATCGCGATCGCCCAGCTTGCCATTCAGTTGCACCCGATAGTGATTAGCTCCCGCATCGGCATAACTCTTCAAGTCAAAGACTGCACCCGCTGGCACTTCAATCATCTGGTTCGGCGCGAGCTTAGCAGAATCGGCAGTACTCGTCTTAAATCTCGTGGTTTGGGTAATTTTGAGAGTTGGCATCACAATTTCTCACGGTGGAGGCTTCTCCATTATCTTCATTCGCCCCCGCCTGAAGTCCAGAATCCTGCCGTTGGTTAACAGGCGGTCTCAGATGTTCTAACGCGATCGCCCTGACAAACTGATGACTGACGAGACTTTACCGTTTAAGCAGTTGCCTCTAGCAGAATTTGTTGCCAGGAGTTAGGGCTACGTTGGCTGATGTAAAGGACTTCAATTCCAACGACTTTCCCTTCTGCGTTGTAATCCAACATGATCCCGTCACTGACCTCCTCTGATTCAACGATGTCCGTGTCATCTAACCGTAAGTAAAGAGCATCATTCTCTTTATGAGTAATCAACTTCATTGGACTCTCCGATCTCAAAAAAGCTGCTCTGCCTCAATCAGTTTGCAGAACCTTCATTGACATTTTCAAAGCCCCGACGAACACGCTCCAGGAACTCCGGATAACAATCTAAGTCTTCAGGCGACTGCAAAGGCGGCATTTCTACCCAAGTCGCCTCTTTATGTAACTTATCAACATAAGCATAAAACGCTTCCTGATCATCCCGATGCGCTAGCACGTATGTATGCAACTCTTTCTGGCTCATTGCCTGAAAATTGGGTTTGCTCATTGCACATACCTCCATTTGCCATTGGGATAGATCTCAATGATATTCTCCTCTCCTGCCAGGAAGAAGACATTGCCTGTGCGCTCATCGACACGCACCACGTTGATTGGTAGATAGAGCGTGGTAAACCAGCAACACAAGGTAAAACACTGTGCCTTTTGTTCAACGGTAGGAATAGCGCTTACACTCCATCGCAACTCTTCCGGCAGAGTATATCATCTTCTCAATCAGCGATCGCCCACCACCACCAGCCCCAGCTTCCACCCTGAACCTGCGTGGATCAAGGTTGCAAGGGAAGGGTGGATCGCACTGCCTCTAAAAACTAGATTGTGTGGGTTGGGTTTCGCTGAAGGTAATGGAGGTTGGATCAATCACTTGACGAGGCTCAACCCAACCTACAAGAGTGCTGCGTTCGAACCGCTCCGTCCGAACCTATGTATTGTTGGGCGGCTGGCGGGATAAAAAAGAGGATAAGAACGTATGTATTAACTTATTTAATAAAGGGTTTATGTCACAAGTCTAACTGTTATATGATTGACCGATGCTATAAGCAGTTTTTAGTGGTTAAGGGAGTGTATGGAGTTCAAGCACTGGTCTGTACTAAAGCTAAATGAAGCGGTGAAGCGTGGTTATTTCCGTACAGTCGACTTATTTGCTGGTTGTGGTGGATTATCGCTTGGATTTCATCGG
>JAIXVO010000018.1 GCA_027482985.1 Cyanobacteriota bacterium | reverse complement strand
CCTGGCTTGTTGGCTTCGGCACCGTATTCTTCGCCCCAGTAGGCCAGGTAAGCAATCCGTTGCCCTTTGACATCAATAATTTGGGGGCGGCGAGCATGGGTCAAATCCTCACCCGCGCCCATATATTCAATGCCAGCCGCTTGCAGATTGGCGATCGTTTCTTTCAAGCCTTCGGCATCGTAATCCATCGAATGATTGTTGGCTAGGGTCACAATATCCACGCCTCCTGATTTCAGGGCTGTAAGGGCTTCGGGATCGGCTTTGAAGTTGAACTGTTTACCGGGCATCGGCAACGTGGCGCGGGTGAGGGGATTTTCCAGATTCACCATGGCGATGTCGGCCTGCTTGTATTCCGGCATTTTGGCGAAGGTGAGACCGTAGTTATGTCCCATCACTTCTTTGAAGGTGTCGGCCAGGGTCACATCCCCCGAAAACATCAGGGTGACAGTGGGATCTTGGGGATTGGCGACTTCGTTATGCTTGACGACGGCAACAGTTTCTAGCGCGGTCCGCACGGTGTCGGGACGAGTCGGCAAGTTGGTGGGGGCATCCTGCGGCTGGGAAGAGGCGTTGGCGTTGGTTTGCTCGATCGGGGCGCGGGTGTAACCGAGGAAGCCACCCACCATGACGGCGGCGACGGCAGGCCCACCCACTAGCAGGGCGCGGGTGTGGCGTAAGCGGCGTTTTTGGCGGGAAGTTTGGCGGATGCGCGATCGCAGTTGGCGGTTGGACTGGCGACGGTGTTGTTTCGCTCGACTGGCCGGGGTGACAATTCGGACGGATTGCCGCCATACCAAGCGTTGGGGTTGGTCGAGATAGCGAGCGGCAATATTCACGCCATGAATGTAAGGCGAATTCAGTTTCCACAACCGATGGCAAATCAGGCGAATCAGTTGATCTTGCCAAACGTTCGGCGGATTAGCCGGATCAAAGTCAAAATCGAATTCAACGAGCAACTTGAGGGAACCGGGACGTTTTGACCCGACTCGTGCCCGCATCCCATAAGGCATCAAGGCTTGATTCAGCCAGGACGCGATCGCTCTCAGATTCCCGTGCTGCGCCGATTCTACTATCGACGTATAGTGCAGACTACTGGACTGAACCATACTGATTTAAGCCTCACCGCTCACCGAGTAACACGACTTGATTGGTTGCCCTGCGATCGCAGACATCTGAACTACTTTAACCATACCTGGAATTACCAGATTTGGAGCCTGGAGCTAGCAACAAAATCAAGAACCATTAATACTCGAAGTTTAGAGTTTTGGCGCACTAATTTCAGAACTCAGAGCCGTAATGTTTGGGAAGCATCCACAATTTCGAAGGGGGTGCCTAACTGTTGGCGGGATAGCAGCAAGACTTCCTGGGCGGCGGTACAGAATTGGTCAGCTTCGTCAGTCCACTGCGACAGGTCAGGGGGATGATCCCAATCCAGAAAGGTATCGTACCAACTTAAGAGAAATTCAATCCGCTTCTGTAAGGTTTTAGAAACCGGGAGTTGATGACTGGTAATCGGGTAGTTTTGAAAATACTGTTCAGCAGCTTCGTTGGCGCTCCAAAAGCAAACGCCAGCCCCAAACTCGAAACCAAAACGGAGTTGATACATGATGAAAATGGCAGGTTAGGACATTATTCCTCAGCTGTATTTTGCCACTGGTTCGTCAGGATTGACTGCTTAGGAGCCAACTTGCTGCTTATTCCGGAGAAGGTGACTGGGATGGCTCCGATCGCACCGACGCTGCCGTTTGCCCAAACAGAATGTTGCGACTGTCATCATTGACAGTCGGAGTACTCCGTAATGCTTCGCCCTGAGCATAGGCTCGCACCACCGCTGGGCGATCGCGCAGCCGCTCAAACCACTGTTGCACGTGGGGAAAGTCGACCAGATTTTGTTGTTGCCGTTCGTAAGGCACAATCCACGGGTAACAGGCCATATCCGCGATCGAATACTCGCCCGCAATATAGTCCCGTCCTGCCAGTTGGCGATCGAGCACGCCATACAACCGATTCGTTTCCTTGATGTAGCGCTCCATCGCATAGGGAATTTTTTCGGGCGCATACTGCACAAAATGATGATTCTGCCCTGCCATTGGCCCCAAGCCACCCATCTGCCAGAACAACCACTCTAAAGTCACGATGCGATCGCGCAGGTCGGGTGACAAAAACTTCCCGGTCTTCTCCGCCAAATACAGCAAAATCGCCCCGGATTCAAACACGGAAATCGGCTGATCTGCATCCAGCGGCGCGCGATCGACAATCGCTGGCATCCGATTATTGGGCGCAATCTTGAGAAAGTCGGGCTGAAACTGATCGCCTGCCCCAATATTAATCGGGTGAATCTCGTACTCCAGTTCCGCTTCTTCCAAAAAAATCGTGATCTTGTGCCCGTTGGGGGTCGGCCAGTAGTACAGCTCAATCATGACGGCGATCGCTCCTTGCAAGTATTCCCGGGTATTGTATCGCCTTCCCCATGCCAACCTCCCTGCGGCGATCGCTTTGAATACGCCGCAGGGAGCAGGCATAGCCACACTATCAGCATGCGCTGGCTTGGTAGCGTGGAACAATTGATTTCAGGGCGATCGCGCTACTCATAACAGGGAAACTGATGCGCGTGACTTGTAGCTAGCTCAAATGATTGATTCGCCAGGGAACGTGAACCCTGAAAGCACAATATTGGCTGATTGGTGGCATTAGCTGACTCACAGTTGCCTGTGCTCTCCATGTCTCCTATCAGTTTTTTCTGCCTCAAAATTTTGCGGCGGACTCCTTTGATTTTTCAACGGCACAAGCTTATCAGTTTTGGATCGCGACTTTAGCGACAGTCGGTTTATCGCCCTGATCATCGGTGCTATTTTAGTCGCCGTTCACAAGGCTCCT
>JAIXVO010000788.1 GCA_027482985.1 Cyanobacteriota bacterium | reverse complement strand
GCATTATGTGCTGCAAGAAGTTGATCCAGAACGATTTTTGAAGTTGGCGACCCACATTGAATCCTTGTGGCAACAGTCCAGTTGTGATGTGGTGCAGTGTGACCATTGTGGTTTTTGTTATAGCGATCCTTATGTGGCTGGGGATGGAGCGTTTTATACGCTGGCCTATGAGCGATCGCACTACCCCACCTGGAAATGGGAACACCAACTCACCTATGACGTACTCAGTCAGGGTCATCACAACTTTAAACTGCTAGAATTGGGCGCGGGTGACGGTGCTTTTGTAAAACGAGTCGCGCCAGCACTGACCCCCAAAGCGAATCTGCTATGCACCGAATACTCCGACTATGGTCGAGGTCAAATTCAGGATTATGGCATTCAATGTTTGCCGAAGGATGTGCGAGAAGCCGAGTTTGCCCCATTTCAGGGTCAGTTTGATGTCGTCTGTCTGTTTCAGGTCATTGAGCACATGGATCGCCTGGATGCCCTATTTCAGCGGTTGAATTTAATCACTCAACCCCATGCCAGTTTGTTTCTTGCGGTGCCCAACCCCAACCACGTTGCATTTAGTGAACAAAACGGGGGCTTATTGGATATGCCCCCCAACCACATCGGTCGATGGCACCGCGACTGCTTCCAGACGATCGGCGATCGCTGGGGGTGGGCGATCGCGGGCTACGAAGTCGAAAAAACTGGATTCATCCCCAATGCTACGACATTTGCTAAATATCGCTTTTGGCGAGCTGGCCAAGCATCGGGTAGCCTTGCCAATCGCATCAACCAGATCCCCCAGGCTGGGGTTCAAAAGGTGATGCGCGCGGCAGGGGTGGGAGTCTATGCGCTCACTTCCCTCCCGGCACTAGCAGCATTGCAAGCTCCAGACCTGGGTCTGTCCTTGTGGATTCATTTGCGAAAAGTAGTAACGTGATTCTATGCACCCTCGGATCCTTTAAGTCTCTGAGGGTTTCCAGTCAAACTTGACCTTTGATGACGGTCTGCACCTTGCGAATCGTCTTGAGTAACACTGGAGAATCGTAGACAGCAGTTTTCAGTCTAAACTTTAACCTATTCATCATCGAATAGTCCGGCTGATTGCGGTAGTATTTAATGCCGTTGTATTCCTGGTACTGGATATAGTCTTTCTGCACAAACAGGTTACCAAAGGCATACTCAGCGGGTAAGTAGTGGGCAGTCAAAGATTTGCGGGAAAATTTGGGATCGAGCGTGGGTAGTGCGCCGTGGATCGTGCGGGAATTCCAGAACAACACATCCCCGCGCTTGAGTGCTGGTGCCTGGATGCGATCGCGGTGCTCATCCACATACTGATGAATCCGCTGTAACCATTGGGAATGCGGCAGGTCGGGTGTATCGCTATGCAAATCAATGTCCATCGTTTGCGGCAGCACATAAAATCTACCGGCCCGTTCGTCAATATCTTCTAACGCAATCCAGGCCGCTAATAAATGACCATTGGGCACTGAATCCAGATACCACCAATCCTGATGCGGGGGGGTTTCGGTGTTGGCATCAAACAGCATCGTCTGCATCAGATGACAGGTTGCTGCACCTGTGATTTCTCCAAGTACCTGGTGCACCTGCGGGGCGCAAAAAATTTCCTTGGCACAGGTACTGAATGCAGCAAAATTCTGATAATCATGGATATCCAGAAAGGCTTGCTGGACATAACCAGATGCATTCAGTTGATTGACTTCATAGCGGTTGGTGTTTTGCCGAAAGAAGGGATGCCGGGATGGGACAATTTCCTGGTGATACAGCCGTAAAAAATGATCAATCAATTCCGTGGGAATTAACTGAGGGACGACAACATACCCATTGCGATCAAAGTATTCCTTCATCTGATTCAGATCTCCTATGCTTTCAAAGCGGTAAAAGTGTTCACGCTCACCCTCACGAAAATTGTCAAGATTGCATTTGTCATCTTCAGCAGCGGGTTTAAGTCCCGCGGATCCTGGCAGTTGACCCAATCCGCACCAGGGCTTAGAGGAATGCGTTCAGTGTCGCTGCGGCTTTTTCCTGCTCTTGGTGGCGCAGTTCTTGCCAGCGTAATCCCAACAGTGCCGCTACATAGAGCGTGAATCCGGGCTCTTGCAAGCCAGCCTGAATCCAGCCAACGACAAAGACGCAGAGGACTTGAAATTTGCACAGATCATCCTTGCAGAGCCGACACCAAATCAGGACATAAAGATAAATGTAGGCGGCGATGCCGAGAAGTCCAAGATCACCCCAAATCGCACCCCAGCCAAAAAATGGCGAAAACATTGTACTGCCACTGGCCAGCCAACTGTTCCCCATTTCGACCCAAACTTCATCTGCCAGTGTGCTCCGGGTTGCGCCCAAGGGATTTAACAGTGACCCAAACTCCCTCAGCATCAGCATACCCAGACGGTCGATCGTATGTCCTGGACCGAGGCCAAACAACCATTCCCAGGGCGTATCCATCTGTTCTAGAATGGCTCTCACCCCAAATAGTTTAAAGCGAGTCGCCTCGCCATCAGGCCCGTAAATTTCTGGTCGAATCCAGCCTCTAAAGGCACCCAAAACCGGAAACTGGAACATGGCCCACCAGAACAGTTGCCCGCCGGCAATCACCCCCACTAAGGTGATAATCCCTTTCCGGATATCCTTCATATTGGCTAGCGAGAACAAGCCAAACGCAACACCTGCCACGATGAGCACCTGCTTGGCATCGGCTTCGACAATTTGCACGAGACAACCGAGCACCACGAGCGATCGCAACCACATGGGCCGATGTTTGGCCGCCACCAAAAAGTGAGCTGCGAGGGCCAGCGAGACCGAAGCGCCCACAATCACCCCCGCTCCTTGGCACGTAAAAACACCTGTAATTGTGTCTACGCCATCGAGATTACGACACCAACTCCGCCCCCGCACATCCCACCGCAGCACAAAGCGTTGAATGAGGGCGAAGATCAGGTTAAAGAACCCAAATCCCAACACATACTTCCGAAACCGATCCAGGGTGGTGACGGACATCGGAATACAGATGATGGCCACCAACAGCATGACGGGTTCGTTGAACAGCAGGAAGTGTAAAACCACATTAATCACCCCGACATCGTTCATCAAGGCACTGGTAAAGCCTACTGTCAGCACCAGCAATAGAGCCACGAGCACTTGTCGGGACACGGCAATTTGCTGAGTGTCTTTGGAGCGAGCTTTCAGAACGGCTACGCCAAAGGCAAAGGGCACCAGCCCAAAATGCAGGAAGTTGACGATTGGCGGAAACTTAACTAACACCAGCAACCGGGAAAAAAACGCACTTGCCAGGGAGAGTAACACCAGGGTGGTCGTCGCAATGTACCCCTTTGGCTTCGGTCGCGCCTGAGTGCTAAGTTCTGCTTGCATGGGTGGATGGGTGAAGATGAATTTCGACGCTGGCAGGATTTATCCGGAGGGAAATGAAATCGAAAGCAGGACTATTAGTAAGCGTAAGCGGTTTTTGGCGGGTTTGAACTGAAACATCAGACTGAGACTAAGATCGCGGCGTGATTTTCAGCGTGAGTCTAGGGGTGAGGGGTTGAACGGCGAAGTTTCCAGGCGAAAGGTCGATTTGAAGCGATCGCGATCGCCCCCGGTCACATATCGCCAACGCCGCGCCGTCGCTTCTACCAGTGCCATGGGCAGTCCTTGTAAAGCTGGGTTGCCCCAGGAGAGTGTTCGCAGTAGGTGCCCTGGCAGACTTTGAGGATTCATCCAACTGGTATCTTCCCCCATTTGCTTCTGGTATGGCTGGGCGGTCGCCACATAGGGCGATAGTTCCAGATACAGGTATTCATAGGATGCTCGCAACCGTTCCTTCAACGGCTTGCCAGCAGTAAATGCACCCGCCAAATAGCGCGATCGCAGCCAGGGTTTACCGCCGATCGCGTGAATTAACAGGGGGGGCGCATGCCAGCAGGATTGTAAGCGTTCGGCGGGCGTATATCCGGCAGCGCCCGCACACTGAGCAATATCGACCCCCCGCTGCAAAATTTCCAGGGGTACCGCAGCAAAATCTTCCGATCCCAGCAGGGCAGTCAACACCTCTTGATCCCCAATCATCGCCAGGGGGCGATCGCCCGCAGGTTGACTTTGAGCCATACGATAAGCGGGATGGTTCAGCAAAAATTGCCAGGCTTTGAGTAGTTCCACGTGATGGGATGTGGCTCGCACAATGCCCGTATTGGCAGTAGCAGGCAAACTGCGGCCAGGCTTGAGACCCCAGGTGACCGCGCGATGGTTGCCGCCCTGTTGTGGCCCCCAATAATATTCTGGAGCCACGACTAGCGTCTCTGGGCTGAACTGGGAGAAGCGCGATCGCAAATCACGATTGACAATCACATCGGCATCCATCCAGAGCGCATCGGCATACCCTGCGGCTAGAGCACGGAGCAGGAGCACTGGCTTGATGTTCCAGCCCTTGCCTGCAAGTTCTGGGTCATCTAAAAGTTGGACATTGGGCAGCGGTTCGATCCAGTTCCGTAAGGTGGCGGGGGCATGGGGAAAGCTCGCCAGGATGGGGAGTGTTGGGCAGTGGTGGCGCAGACTCAAGATCGCCAGTTTCACACCTGGAATATGATCAATCCGGTCTTCGTGGATACACACAATCATAGATTCCATCCTTACTGTTGCTCAACCTTTGCTCACTCATTCCTTAACTTAACCTCGCTGTCTTTCGCTCAACCGCAATCAACCCCCTTCAATTCAAAGACACCTCAACCTTGGTTAAGAGTTTAAGCAGAGATTCATTGGGTTGATCTGACTGGTAAGATTGCAGCCATTCTTTCGCAATATAAAGCGCTTGCTTCGGCTTGCGCAAACAGCGGACTGGAATTCGTCTCCACCGAGCTGAGGGATTTTCCAGGTAAGCACGAACCCGCGACATATCATGCTCATGCCACAGACCCAGGCAATCTAAGTCTCGATGCCAAACGTCTGCGACATAGCGCTTCGCCAGATAAAATGGCACCTGATGATGGTAAACCTCATGAAACAAAACTGTTTCATTCATGATTGCAACTTTCTCAGCCACCATCTTCGAAAAAGAATTCAAAGTAGATTGAAATACTGCACGAATAGTTTCGGAAGGGCGGAAGGCAAAGAAGTCTGTCCCGAAAGCGGCAGAATGAGAGCCGAAGTTGCGGGTCACCACTAGCACTTTATCTTGAGCACTCGCTTCCTTCAAGGTGGTCAAAAGAAGCTCTTCATTCACAATAAAAACATCTGGATGGAGATGAATTACCCAGTCATAATAACCATCCTCGATCGCGTTCATCGCGTCACAAATTGCTTCCAGATGACCATACAAATACCCGCCGGAGTTGGCGACAGGATTATAAATAAACCTAAGCTTTCGACAAGGGAGTTGGCTTAGTTTTTGATTTAGGGCATCAACATCTATACTTTTATTATTGTTGTGATAAATAATGTCACACTGTTTGAGGTAGCCTGTTTGCTGCAAAAATTCTGCGGCAAAATCAAGCTCTTCAAACTGGCGGTAACTGGTGTAAAGGATGGCGATATTCATAGCTTTCCTGAAAACATAGCATAGTCAATTAACTGGATTAAGGTTTATTCAGTTTTTCGTTTGGCTTGCAGCACTTGTAGATATTGATCTGTGATGCGATCAAGCGAAAATTCTAGCGCCCGTTGTTTGACGGCTTCCCGACTCGCAACCTGGGTTGATTCATCAAGAGTGAGCAAAATTGCCTCAGCCAATGCTGCTGGTGCACCCACCGGAACCAGCCGACCATATTTGCCATCCTCCAGAATTTCGGCAGGTCCACTGGGACAATCGGTAGAGACGATCGGGGTGCCAAATGCCATGGCTTCTACGACGACGTTGCCAAACCCTTCAAATTTTGACGACAGGACAAACACAGCCGCCCGCGCCATGTAGGCATAGGGATTTTCGGTGTAGCCCAGTAAGGCCACGCTGTCTTGCAGACCCAATTCAGCGATCAGGGCTTCGAGGGGCGATCGCAAGTTCCCCTCACCGAGAATCACCAAGCGGCTGGCACATTGGGTTTTGACTAAGGCAAAAGCGCGAATTAAGGTATCAAAATCTTTTTGTTCAGCCAGTCTGCCAACGCCCAAAAGGACTGGCGGTGCTCCCGGCGCAAACCAGGCATGAGACACGGGTGCTTGCGCCTTCGCAAAAATTTCAGGTGTCACAACTGGATTGTAAATCACTGTCGAATTGGCGGCAGGAATCCCAGCAAATGCCGCTAAGTCTTCGGCGACACCTTGAGAAGAGGCAATAATGCCATCCGACCAGGGATAGGACAGACGAATCAAAAAGGACTTGATCCGGCCTCGCATCCCGGTAAATTCATTGGAAAGGGTATTTTGCACATCCACAAAAATGCGGGTTGAAACTCCAGCTAAACGCCTTGCCCAAAACGCTAGGTTAATCGTGTCATAGATTGAAACCAGAGCGTCGGGCTGTTCCCGCTTCAAATATTGCGCCAAAGCGCGAACTTTCTTCCAGGTGGCGATCGATCGCAAGTCGGTGACCCCCAACTCAATCACCTTTGCGCCGGGGGGCACCATTTTAATAAACTCGCCGCCCGACTCGATAATCACAAAATCAACGCGATGTCCTTTTTCAAGAAACCCCTGAGCCAGGTTGAGCGCCACTCGTTCAGACCCATATCCTCTTAAAGAGTAAACCAGGACAGCAATAGATAAAGTTTGTCGCTGGGTGGGTGCAGTTGAACTAGGCATAGAAGTTGTTAAGGATGGAGAGGTCATAGGTTGTCAGCATTCGGTTGGACTCAGTTCTTCTAGCTGCACGATGTTCAAATCGCTGATTTCAAATCAACTCAGACATCTTGTTCAGAATAGTATCGGCGATCGCATTCCAATTTAATTGATCAGCGACTTTCTGCCTCGCATTGTTTGAGAGCAGCTGGAGTCTTGCGGGATCATTCAACAACTCAATGACTTGCTGGGCTAAGGCTTCAGGTGTCAATTGCTCAAGCACAATGCCATTGGTCTGGTTGTCCATAATTTCAGGAATGCCGCCATTGGCTGACACGATGCAAGGAACACCATAGTTCATGGCTTCAATCACAAAGCCTGGAAAGGGATCCCAGCGAGCAGGTGCTACTAATAAATCAGCCGCTAAAAACATTTGTTCGATTTGTGCCGCATCTAGAAATCCCGGATTTTCAACCCCGTCTTCCAGGGCATCTAGCGTGGAGCCAATGAGGGTCAAAGTTGCTTCAGGAATTTGTTTCTTCACCAATTTGAAAGCATCCAGAACAATATCCCCACCTTTACGATGAAAATCAGAGCCATTAAAAACTAACCGTTTACTACCAAAAGTTTTCTCGCCAGTGTAGGGAGTTTTGAAGTTACCGGATGAACCAACCACTGTAATTTTTTCAGGTAGTATGTCGTAATCTTCAATCAGAGATTGCCGAACCAAGTGACTCATTGGAAATAAATGTACTGCTTGTTGAAAGACATGCTTCTCGAATTGATGAAGTCTTGCAAAATCTCGATCACTAAAGGTAGACCAAGAACGCCAGAACTGCCGATTCAGGGCAACTGTAATATCTAAGTAATAAATGTATGGAATACCTGAGTGTTTTCTAAAAGGAGATTCACCATTGAACAACTGAAAAAACCAGTCCGGATCAGAATCCAATCGCAAAATACGTCGCTCTAGTTGCCGAGACTTGGGGATAAAACAATAAAAACTCCGATGATAAAAAAACGAAAGTTTTTGTCTATTAAACTTCTCAACAATATTTTTTCCCGATCCATGGAACAAATACTCCGTGAAGAAGATTGCTCTACTAGTTAGTTGATCAAGATAATCGAGCAATGTATGCGCTTGAATCGACTCAATGACTTCAAGAGCATTGACCTTTTGAGCGATCGCATCAAATAAAAATTTATGGCGATTCAAATAAAAAGATGAACCGATTACCGCTACCCTAGAGTGATGAATATCTACTAAACCCAAAGTTTCCTCCTTGCCTTTATCTGGCTCATTCTGGAATAACAGGCTGAATTCCCATAACTTCTAGATACTTGTTGATTGAATTTTCGAGGGAGAAATCGGCTCCTCTCCGTTTCAAGACTTCCTGCCGAGTTTTCTGATCTGGTGCATCGAGCGTTGCCACGATCGCAGTTGCCAAAGCTTCCACATCTCCCACTGGCACCAAGTTACCAAATGTTCCATTTTGGAGAATCTCTGAAGGCCCACTCTGGCAATCAGTGGAAACAACCGGAGTGCCCACCGCGATCGCCTCAATCAGAACGGTTGGCAGTCCTTCCCACCCAGACGACAGCGTAAATACTGCGGCTTTTGCCATGTAGGCATAAGGATTGCCGACATATCCCGGCAATGCCACATCATCCTGTAACCCCAACTCATTGACTAAAGCTTCCAACTGAGGACGCAAATGTCCTTCCCCCAAAATCATCAACCGACTGGTTTTCTGTTTCCTGACTAGCGCGAACGCTTGAATCAGCGTGGCAAATCCTTTTTGCTCATGCAATCGGCCAACGCCAAGAATCACAGGCGGTTCGCCAGCAACAAACCAGGGATGTTCAACGGGTGCTTGGGCTTTTTCCAGAACGCTAGGGGTGACAACCGGATTGTAAACCACCTGAATCTTACTCAACGGTAAGCCTGAGAAGTTGGATAAATCTTCAGCCAGTCCTTGCGAGACCGCTGCAACACCCTGTGCCCAGGGATAAGATAACCGCATTAGCATGGCTCTGAACTTACCTTTGATCCCCTTCATGGTATCTGTGCCATCACTAGATAAAGCATTGTGAATCCCCACAATGACTCGGGTTGGGACTCCCGCCCACAGCTTTGCCCAGGTTGCTAAATTGATGGTGTCGCAGAAAGAAATTAATGCGGTTGGGCGTTCTTTTCGCAAATAATCTGCTAACGCAAACAACTTTTTCCAGGTGGGTGTGCCGCCAAGATCAGCAATTCCTAAATCGATGATTCTGACGCCGGGTGGAATTTTTGGCAGAGTGTCTTCGGCAATTCCAGGCTGGATTGTCACCAGGTCAACTTGATAGCCTTTCGCAACAAAGCCCTCTGCCAAGTGCAAGGCCACTCGTTCAGCTCCAAAAATTTCTCGTAAATAGTAGAGAAGCAAGCAAATTCTGATATCTTGCGTCTGAGATTTAGCGGTAACTTTTGTTAATGTTTGTGCCATATTAGTTGGTGCTAGAGATCAAGAAATGAGCAGGGTCGTCATACCAAGAATTAGCTGTATCCAGGTCAAATCGCTTGCTGTTCTATTTTTGGTGCTGAAATCAAGTGTTTGTTGAGATTGCCAAAAAATCCTTCTGGTGAAAGTCGTTTTTTCCAGAGATCGTAGCATTTATGTTGCAAGTCAATAAAATCTTGGGGCGATAGGTTTTCGTGAAACTCAGCGATAACTTCACCAATTTTGGGCAGTTCCCTTTGACTGATCCAAATACAATAGGTTTTCCAATCAAGCTCAAAGTCGTAAGGCAGAACACAATCCGTATCAATGAAAACCGGGATTCTGCCAGCAGATAAGATTTCATATAACCGGTAAGAATAATTGCCGTACCCCCGGCAGCACAAAATATAGTCGCTGTCCTTCATATTATTAACGTATTCCATCCGATAGATTTGGTGGATCTCCGGTGACTGACCAACAAACCCCATGCGATCGCGCAGTATAAAGTTTGTTTGAACGCGATCGCTTTTGCTGAGCCAAGCAAGGGCTTTGTCCCTGAAGAGATGCCCCGTATAATGAGGCGGAGGGAACCCTCTGCCCGCAATTTTTCTAAATTGATAAAGCAATTGCTTGGCGTAAAGCTTTAGGTTTGGCTGCCCAATAAAGCCACAAAACCCGATTGTAGGTTTAGCCGACTTTTGGCGGATGGGCACGCTGCCATCAAAATAGGTTGCCGTGAAATCGACAGTCCAGTTGGGATAGGCGAAATCAGAAGGTGATCTGGAGGTGCGGTAGAGCGAGTTCCGTAACACAATATCGCAAGCAATCGGTAATTGGATATCGGAACAATCGCCCCAAAAAAAGCCTAAGGTGGGTTTACCTGCTTGCTTTGCTTGGGCTGCCAGATCAGTTGCTAAACACAGATATTCAGGACAAAATACCCGCTCCAGATTCCCTGGAAAAATCACGACATCGGCCGCCTCTAAAGGAACCAGCTCAAAGCACGTTTTGCCCACTTCCAAATAGCGATCGAAGGCTTCATAATAAGCTGCCCCTGGGAGTGCCAGTTTTTCTGGCGCACTGCCCCAGAATGGATAAAAAATTGGCTCGTGGGGGATACCAGCAGGCAAGAAACAGCGATCGGAAAAAATCTTCAGTTTCATATCTTGATTTCCTCCTGGGTCACCGCGATCGCGGCTGACGGGTGATAAACCGCCAACAGTTGTTGATAGCTGGTTGCAGCAGTATATTTAGCCAGAAACTCCGCGCGAGTTCGCTGGCGCAGTTGCAACATCACATCCAGGTGGGTAACGGCCCACTCGACTGTGGCGATCAAATCTTTGACGCTCCCCGGTTGAAAATGCAACCCTGTTTCACCTGGCGTGATCAGACTGGCCATCGAGCCGAGCTTGGGAGCAATGACAGGGGTACCCACTGCAAAGGATTCAATGATAGTGCGGGGTAGACCCTCGTACCAGCGGGAGGGAAAGACCAGAAAGGCAGCTCCTTGCATTAATGCCAAAACTTCCTCCATTGGTTTGCGGCCCACCCAGGAAATGCTGGGGTTGCTCTGAACTGCGGCGGCAACGCGATCGCCCAGTGGTCCATCCCCCACAATTTTCAGGGGTATTTTGTCGCCCAACTGTTCCCAGGCAGACAGTAATAAGTCAATGCCTTTTTCGGTAGAAAGGCGGCCCACAAAGAGGGCATATCCACCGCTGCCGTCCCCATATCCCGGATCTGGATGCACAAAGTTGGGCTTCACCACCACCTTATCGGCAGGCAGGCCACCCTGGATCAGCTTCTGGCGGGCAAACTCTGTTAAGGCAATGTAAGTATCCACCTGGCAGCTCCAGGTTTGCAGCAGGCGATGCGCCACCAACATAGTTGCAATGCCCGCCGTGGCAACCCGATCGCCCCGATAACACTGGTGTCGGATGGCAGGCAGCGGCACGAGCTTACCCACACAGTCTTCACACACCTGACCATCTCGCAGCAACATGGCGTTGGGGCAAAGCAAACGATAGTTGTGGCAGGTCTGGATCACGGGGATGCCCTCCGACTGGCAGGCGTAGTAAGCAGCGGGAGAAATCAGGGGAAAGGTGTTATGGAAATGGGCAACCTGAATTTGTTTTTGCTGGATCAGCGATCGCAGATCTTGATAGACCTGATGATTCCAGAGGGTTTTAGTCAGGGTGGCGATCGCGGACAGGTTGGCAATCTGGTCATTATGC
Organism: Cyanobacteriota bacterium; assembly: GCA_027482985.1. Classification (GTDB taxonomy): domain Bacteria; phylum Cyanobacteriota; class Cyanobacteriia; order Leptolyngbyales; family Leptolyngbyaceae; genus JSC-12. The sequence continues at coordinate 2,513 of JAIXVO010000788.1, read as the reverse complement.
AGGGTGTAATGCCAGACGGTGTGCCCCGCCGCTGTCAGTAATTCCGATTCAGCCTGAAAGACCTGTTCTTCGCCCCCACTGTGCTGATAGTAATTGTGAATGATGAGGATTTGCATCAGCAGTCTCCCGTGCTATCCGTGACTACCGTGGTGGCAGGTGCGATCGCATCCCGCTGCACCAATTCTCGATAAACCCGATCCAGGTTTTCCGCTTTGCGTTGCCAGCTAAACACCTCCCCAACCCGCTTTTGGCCAGCCCTCCCCAGTCGATTACGGCAGTCTGGATCTTGAGCTAGCTGCGTCATCACCCCTGCCATCTCCCGTACCACCTGAGCGGGAGTCTGCGCCGCAATTTTAAAGCCAGTTTCCGGTGTCACCTGAAGCCCCGGCCCGCCCAGATCCAGGCAAATCACCGGACAGCCAGCTGCCATTGCTTCCAGACAAACCAGACCACCAGAATCATGCAAACTGGGATGAACTAGCGCAAAACATTCACCGAGCCGCGTCAGCGTTTCCTGGCGGGGTAAGTGATGCCAAAATTTCACCGCGTGCGCAATGCCCAATTCTTGCGTCAGGGCTTGCAGCGCGGGTAACTCCGGGCCATCACCAATCAGCCAAAATTCCGCATCTGCAGGCAAATCGGCCTGGGCAAATGCCTGTAATCCCAGATGAAACCCTTTCCAGTGCAGCATTCTGCCAATACTCATGAACCGGACTGAAGTTGGCTGGGTATTGGCATAGCGCGTTAACGTCCGCCATTCTTCCGCATTTAGCCCCAACTGGGACAGGAGTTGAACATTTTTTGCGCCCACCCGATGCAGACACCTAGCCGTATCTTCGGTGGTGGCCCAGGCAATTTGACTGCGTCTGGCAGTGAGATGGACAAAGGGATCGAGTTGTCCGAGCTGGCGCGCCTGATCCCGTAATAACTCAAAGATTTTTGCTCGCCAGTTCAGTTCTTGCCAAAACGCCGGGGGGGTGAACTCGCCCCCACCCACAGGCCCCCAGACAAAAGGGAGCGGCAGCCATGACAGAAAACTGGGGCTGGAAAATTTGACATAGGTAACGTGATGCACCACATCAAAATGAACTGCTTGATGAAGCCGTCGGGCGATGAAATAAGCCCAAACTTGCCAAAAATAATAGTGAAAATGGACATCCCACAGTGATTTTTTGCCCTCTTTCGACCAGTCGTAAACCCACCCCAATGGATCTAGGTAAACAACATGCAGATTTGGGATGGGGCGGGCTGCTAATTCGGCTTCCAATTGGGGCCGATGGGTCTGCGACGTTAACACCCAGACCTGATGCCGTTGGGCTACTTCCCGCGCGGTATTCCAGCCCACGCCGGGTTCTGACCCTCGACTGGGTTCACAGGCATAGGCCGACATCAGCACCTTGAGCGGACTGGACTGAGCGGCTTCCGTGGCAAGTTCGACGATCGCTGGCTGCGTCATAACGTTATGCTGCTCCCACAACGGTATCGGTTACTTTGGTTAAAAATTGAGCGGCAGCGAGCGGCGTATGGTGCGCCATGATCTCCTGCGATCGCTGACCCATCTGGGCCCAGGCATCGGGTTGTCCCATCACCTGCAACATGGCCTCAGCGATCGCAGCGGGTTCGTAGGGATCAAACACCACCCCGTTTTCTGACCCTGCAATCAGTTCGGCGGCTCCGGCCCACTGCGAACACAGCACGGGCTTACCGAAGGCCATTGCTTCTAAGACGACCATGCCCCAAACATCCTCCAAGGCGGGCAAGATAAACACATCCGCCCGCCGGAAATAGGCACCCAGTTGCCCATAGTTCACCCAGCCTAACCAGCGCACGTTAGCGGCTAACCCCTCGGCGGTGCAAAAGGCTTGTAATTCTTCTCGCTGTGCCCCTTCCCCCGCCACCAGCAGAGTGTAGTTGGAGTAACCGCGATCGCGCAGCAGTTTACAGGCCAGGAGCAACCGATCTAGCCCTTTGCGGGGAATCACTTGTCCCGTAAATAGGAAGACGGGGCGTTGTAGCAGTTCGGTGGTGAGATCAACCTGTTGGCTGCGCTGGAGCAGGGCAGCGACATCGGGAACTTGATAGGGGCGAGCAAAAATGCGCGACTCAGGCACCTGCAAGTATTGGGTCAGGTAATTTTTGCCCGCCTGACTGTTGGTAATGAACCCATCGGTAAATCGACTTAACAGTTGGCGTAAACCAGTTCGCACTTTGGAATCGCGGTAATCGACTCCCGGTGAACTGCCATCGTAAACAATCACCACCCGCCACCCCCCCCATAGCTTCAGCACCAGTGCCAAAATCGTCCAGATGCAAAACCCACTGGTAAAGACCACATCCGGTTTGTATTGCAGCAGTTCACCCGCGATCGCCGGTGAGGCTTGAATAAACCCTTGGCTATAGCCAGTCTCTGACTTCACCGTGTCTACAAATTTCATCGCGCCCACAACTTTGACCGCAAACGCATTTTCAAAGCCAGGGGAGTAACCCGGCCACACGCCCGTATAAACGGTAGT
>JAIXVO010000631.1 GCA_027482985.1 Cyanobacteriota bacterium | reverse complement strand
CTGCCGCGTTTGCGGGCTTCTTTGTACGACACCCCGACATTTTGCAACCCGGCGCGGATCATCTCCTGTTCCAGCAGGGCAAAAAAGCGAGTGCGATCGCCCCCTCTGACCACCGCTTGATTGTGGGCTTCGGCGAGTGCGACTGGATAGCCATAGCCTTTCTGCACCTGGGCAATGATCAAACTCAGACTGGCATTCAGCCGTTCCGCATCCTGCACCACCCACTCCGGAAACTCCACCCGCGCAATCTCCGTCCCGACATTGACATAGCAGAAATAAACCCGATGGTCGCCATACAGATCCAGGATGCTGGCGGCACTGCGCCAGAGCGGACTGCGTTGTCCCGGTGACAGGCGCACCGCCCAAAACTTCGTGTCCTTCAGCGGTTCTAACACCTGGCAGGGAGCGCGATCGCGCTGTCCAGCGCAACGGCTGAGGCAATCCGGCGTGTCATAGGGACAGGCAGGTAGGCGCAAAAAGTTCAACGCCTCCCCACTGCGCGACGCACTCAAGTAACCCGCCAGGGGAATGCCCGCCTGCCGCAACCGTTCCCAGGAGGCCAGGATGGGGGACAAAATGCGATCGCGGGCTTCCGTCGGTAAATTCTCCAAAAACCAGTAGATCAGAGACCCATCCGTCAGCGCCAATGTGGGTTGGGTCGCCAGTCCCGTTACCCGCTCGACCCCCAACTCCGCTAAGACGATCGCCTCTGCCACCGTCCGCCGATAGCCCATCCATTCTTCCGTCGAAATCCCCCACTGCCGTGAGATGTAGAGATCTTCAGGCCGATACACCACCTCCGGCAAACTATCCAGCAACGGAAACCGATCCTGCCCATAATGCAAGACAATCCGCCCCACATTAATCAGATAGCAGTAGGCAATTTCGTGATGACTGGGGGCAATTTGCGATCCATCCGTCGCAATCACCGTATGGGCCGCAGGCGGCACCGCAATACTGGCTTGCAGATTGAGCGGTTCAATGGGTGTCGCTGCTGTGAAATTCAGGCGATCGCGCCACTTTTGTTGCAGTTCCAACCACTTTGCCTGCTGCTGAAACGCCTGCCCCATCAGCTTCTCTGCCTTCTCCAGCCGTTGCCGCGTGGCACTCGCCTCCTGCGTCAGATGTTGACTCATCCCCTGCATTTGATCCGCAATTTTAGAAAGATCAAGCATTTTAAGCCGTGAAAGAAAAGGTTATTTCTTAGCATTGGATGAAAACGTTCTGTTTATTATACAATTCATTTGTACTGTTTTGCTCGGCTCATGGATCAGGCTCTCCGTCTCTGGTTCTCTCTTCTAAAATTGGAATACTGCTCAAGAGGATGGTGCCGTTATGGTTGCGACCCCCGAACCGCAAATCAAACCCCTCGTAACTTTCACCGTGACCTGGGAAAAGTTGCCAGAAGGTTACCAACTGGAGGAAAAGCCCGTGGATAATACGGGGCAGCCCTTGTTAGCGGGAGCGTTACGGGAAAGCCTGGAACTGGCAGGACAAATTCAGCCAGAAATGCTGATTGCTTCTAACTTTGGGCTGTGTGCCACGTTGAATGGCGAGTTAGTGATCAAAGCGCCCGATTGGGTCTACGTCAAGCGGGTAAACGAAGTGTTGGTGGGGGTCGAGCGCAAAAGCTACACACCCAATCTGGAGGGAGAAACGCCCATTGTCGTGATGGAATTTTTGTCAGATACCGAGGGCGGCGAGTATTCCGTGAAGCGCACTTTTCCCCCCGGCAAATGGTTCTTTTATGAGCAAATGCTCCAGGTGCCGACTTACGTGATTTTTGAGCCAGAAGGTGGCTTGCTGGAGGTCTATCGGCTGCGATCGGGACGTTATGAACTGGAGCAACCCGATTTCAACGGGCGACACTGGTTTGCCGACTTGCAATTATTTTTGGGCACCTGGCGCGGCGAAAAAGCCGGACGCAACGGTTACTGGTTACGCTGGTGGGATGCCGAGGGCAATTTGTTGCTGTGGGGCGGTGAACAAGTCCAGCAGGAGCGGGAAAGAGCCGAGCAGGAGCGGGAACGAGCTGAGCAGGAGCGGGAACGGGCGGAAAAATTAGCGGCATTTTTACGATCGCAGGGCATCAACCCCGACGCGATCGCCTAACCCGGGAGATGGGGCATCGGCACCACAATGTAACCCTGATCGAGATCGACCAACACAGAGTTGCGGTCACTGCCCCAACACCACCAATGGGCGGCAATATAGGCACAGATTAGACTATCCAGTTGATCTTCCACCGCTTTCAAGGCTTTGCCCGTGTGGGGAATGGCTGGCAGCGTGATTTTACTCATTGCCAGATTGAGCGGCGGGTCGAGGTGAGGGAGGCGATCGCCAATCAACTGATGCAGTTTGGCTAACTCAGTGCGGCGATCAGCGAGTAAGCCTTTCTTATATTTCAGGATTTGGGGCAGTTCGAAGAGGTGAACGATCGCCGGATGGGGAAACGCTTCAATCTGAAACCGTCCGGGTTGCTGCGGGGCGATCGTGGGGGCGTGTTGAAAGCCGCGATCGCCCAGACTTTGCCCAAAGGCCACCGTCCGGCTGGCAAACGACGAGCCTAAATTGGCGGGATAACAGCCCGCATGGTAGCGCCCAAAATACTTGTGCGCCAAGCGATCGGGCAGGCGCATCCCAGTCGCATTGGGGATCAGCGTGGGCGCATCGACGGCAATTAAGCCGGGGGCATCCGCCGGGAGCCAATGATCAATCCAATTGAGAATATCCGCGATCGCCGTCTGTCGTTGCAGATCGAGCAGTACCACCGTGCCATCCTGCCAATCCAAACAGCATAAGCCACTCGCCCCCGAACTCCAGCCCAAATCAATGCCTAAAAATTTCATCCCTTCCTGCCAATCATCTAATGACCTCATTTGGGTGATTTGCTTAAATTCAGGGCATCCTAAGCGCACCACCAGGTTTCCGGTCTCAATCAGTTGATATTCTTCCTCAATCCTGACACTACCTATGAAAATTCTGGACTTTTTTCAACGTGGTTACGTGATTAACTTGCCTGAGCGAGTCGATCGTCGCCTGGGAGCGGAAAGAGAATTGCAAAAACTGGGCATGACCTTTATGCCCGGTCGATTGGAACTATTTCCTGGAATTCGTCCAACCGAGTTGGGGGGCTTCCCTAGCATTGGGGCTCACGGTTGCTTTCTCAGTCATTTATCGATTTTAAAACAGGCTCGGGCAGAGGGTTTAGCCAATGTTTTGATCATGGAGGATGACCTGTTAATTAGTCAGCATTTTCCGAAGGTAGAAGCCTCATTAGTCGAGCAGTTAAGTCAGTGCGCCTGGGATATGGTCTATTTTGGCGATGACGCTGATCGCCCCGTGGTCTTACCAGTGCAATTGACACGGCTCTCAGAGGACGTTGAAACAGCAACGTTTTACGGTGTCCAGGCCAACCTCTATGATGCCTTAATTGATTTTCTGGAAACCCTACAACAGCGTCCGCCCGGAGATCCCGCAGGGGGTCCCATGCATCTAGACGGAGCCTATAATGTCTTCCGGCAGCAATATCCAGAGACGTTAACCTTACGCACCAATGGGGGGTTAGTCGCGCAACGGTCATCCCGTAGTGATATTTACCCGAACGCCTGGTACGAAACCCTGCTCGTGGCGCGACCCATAATTGCCGCTTTTCGCCGGGGCAAAACCTTATTGCGATCGCATCGGTAACCGCAGCGATCGCCCTAGCCTGATGCCCCCATTCATAGGTTTCGATAAGTCGTAGGGACAAAATCACTTTAGAATGCAAAAGAAGCAGACGTGATTGGGTAAAGCTATGGCTGTTAAACGTGGTGATTTTGTCCGGGCGGTGCGGGAAAAGCTGGAAAATAGCCTGGAAGCAAAAGCGAGTGATGCGCGGTTTCCGCCTTACCTGTTTGAAACGAAGGGCGAAGTCGTGGATCTGAGCGGCGATTATGCCCTGGTGAAGTTTGGCATTACCCCCACACCCAACATCTGGTTGCGGCAAGATCAATTGGAAGCAGTGGATAAAGTGGATGGCATTACCCCCAATTGGATGATTGGCTAGGAGCCAAACTGGAGAATATTTGTATCGAAACTCGGCGATCGCCCGAACTCGATCTACCATAGGCTGAAACCAATGATTGCGGAGGTTTCGGTCGATGGTTTTGCGTCCCTCGGAAGTCGCCTGTGCGACGGCAAAAGTCGCTGTAGTGGGAGCCGGGAATGTCGGTGCAACCCTGGCTCAGCGGCTGGCTGAAAAAAATATCGCCGATGTCGTCCTGGTGGATGTGGTGGAAGGCCGACCGCAAGGCGTTGCCCTCGATTTGATGGAAGCCCGTGGGGTGGAGCGGCACGATCGCATCATTGTCGGCAGTAATGATTTTGCGGCGACCGCCGGAGCCAATGTCGTCGTGATTACCGCTGGCTTACCGCGTCGCCCTGGCATGAGTCGGGATGATCTGCTGCTGACCAACGGCAAGATCGTGCTGGATGTGACGCAAAAAGTCATCCCCCATTGTCCGGGGGCAATTTTGATTGTGGTCACCAATCCCCTCGATGTGATGACCTATGTTGGCTGGCAGGCCAGCGGCTTACCCGTGAATCAGGTGATGGGAATGGCGGGCGTACTCGATTCTGCCCGGTTCCAAACCTTTTTGGCGATGGAGTTGGGCGTTTCCATTCACGATATCAATGCCACGGTGTTAGGCAGTCACGGGGATCTGATGGTGCCGCTGCCCCGCTATTCCACCGTTAACGGCATTCCCATCGATCGCTTTCTGGATGCGGACGCGATCGCGCGGATTGTCCAGCGGACTCGCAACGGCGGGGCGGAAGTGGTCGAATTATTGAAGACGGGCGGGGCGTACTATGCTCCGGCTTCTGCCGTTTGTGTCATGGTGGAAGCGATTCTCTACAATCAGCCGCGCATCCTGCCCGTTGCTGCCTATTTAAAAGGGCAGTACCAGTTGCAAGATATTTTTATGGGTGTGCCCTGCCGCCTGGGTTGTCAGGGCATTGAAAGCATTCTGGAACTCGACCTGACCGAATCAGAACTGGCTGACCTGCATACCTCCGCTAATGCCGTCCGCCAAAATTTGGACAAACTCCGGCAACTCCTTGCCGACGCTAATTTGAAGTGGGAGGGCTAAGGGAAAAATCCATCACCCTTTCTACCGATATTCCCTGAGAAACGTGCCAGCGCCACCGTCTCTACGAATATGCTCCGGGGATTTTGCCACCGCCACCGATTTCACCCACATGCTCCGGGAAGACGGGCCAACGGCACCGTCTCTACGATCTTCTTCCTCCTCCCTCTCCCTCCCTCCTATGCCTCTAAAACGCTTTGTCATCGAAATGGGAATGGGCATTGACCAACATGGTCAAGAACCCACTGTGGCCGCTGCCCGCGCGGTGCGAAACGCGATCGCGAATAATGCGCTGCCGGGAATTTGGGAAGTGGCGGGCTTAAGTCATCCCAATGAAATGATTATTGAAGTACAGGTGGCGGTGCCTTACCCGGATCAGGTGAGCGCCGATGAGGTGCTGGCGGTGCTACCCTTTGGGCAAAAACGGCTGACAGTGGAAGCGGGTGGCATGATTGTGCAGGGACGGGCGATCGCGGAGTTTGCCGACAAGAATGACGAAATGTTGATCGCAGTGGCAGCCGTGACCGTTTGGGTGGAAACCGAGTCAGGGTGCCGGGAGAATTAGGAGGCAGCAGCCAGCAGTCTAATGAGTAACTGGGACTGCTGGCGTTAGGCGGCGGGAGTCAGCTGTGAGCAACCCCATAAGTTGCTGAGGCTTAGAGGCGTTGGCGCAGATTCAGCCCATGGGTATCGGTGCCGCATGTGCTGAGCAGGCCGTAGGTTGAACTTAAGCGTTGCACTTCTTCGGTTTGCCGGGGACTGGGGCACCAAGGAGTGGGATTATTGTAGGCATAATAGGTCTCCACACCGTCGATCCCGGCTTCAGCGGCGGCGGGAATCAGGTCTTCGGGCGCTCGCCGATAGCGAGCGGGGTGTGCTAGCACCGCGATGCCACCAGCCAAATGAATATTGTGAATCACCTGCGCCGCGATCGCGTCAGCCCCCTTGGGTGATTCGCGATGGCTGTAGCGCTTCATCGAAGGACTATCAGGATTGAAGGCATAGCCTAAAATATGGACTTCCGTATTCGCCAGATTGGAGGTAACTTCGATCCCCGTCCACAACTGCAACGCCGGCACTGGATTACCCCGCCAGGCCGCATCTTCCCGATAGGTTTCGAGCCAACGGTGGGCGCGGCGGTAGCCATCGGTGGAATGGTGGTCCGTAATGGCCAGCCCCCGCAACCCAATCACGATCGCCTGATGCATCAAATCTTCCGGTTGCAACTGCCCATCTGAGCAAACCGTATGCATATGGAAGTTGTAGGACAGTGGACAACTGTCCGCATGAACGGATTCCAACACCTTTCTCAATGCCGTTACGTCTTGGGCGGCGTGAATTGAGGACGGCGATACTCCAATCAAATTTGCAACCATAAGCGCCTCAGAAGGATTGAGTCGGTATGCCTGACTGTGACACAACCTTTAATATTTAAATGCTATCTTAACCTTTTGTTACTGGGTGTAGTTTGAGTACCTTTCTGACTAAAAAATGTCAACCCCGCAGCCTGTAAGTTTTTCCGGCCTTTAAGAGCGGCTGATGAATCTTCTTGTGGCGTTAAATAAGGGGAGCCAATGGGCGGTTGGGACAGGCTAATACAAGCGGGGAAAAGGAGCTTAAGCCGAATGGCAGCAACGCTTGCCTGGTGGCATTCCGACCTAACCAGATTACAAGCGATCGCGAAAATACTGCCGATATAAGCCACCTGTCGCGATTGCGGTCGGCAGTTTGGGCAAAACCCGCAATGGCAACCCCAGTTTTCTGACACGAAAGCGATGATTGATCGGTTGGTGGTGGAAAAGATCCCCCTAGTTGGGATTGCGCTGGCCCTGCAAGTCTCGGAAGCGTGACTGCAACAGTATGTCAATGCGGCTGATGCCGCATTGACATACTGTTGCAGTCACGCCCAAAGCGCCACAACGCTTGAATGTGCAGATGGATGAGGTGTGGGCGGTGGTGGCTGACAAGGGCAATGAGCAGTGGGTGTGGCTGGCCCTTGATGCCCAAACTCGCGAGATTGTGAGCTGTCACATCGGCGATCGCAGCGGGGCCTCGGCTCAAGCCTTGTCGCAGGCATTACCAGCGGTGTATCGCCAATGCGCGGTCTGTTGTCCCGATTTCTGGTCAGCTTATCCGGTGGCCTTGCCCAGTAAACGCCATCAGGCAGTCGGCAAAGAGACGGGCAAAACCAGTTACATCGAACGCTTCAACAACACATTCAGACAACGAGTTGCACGGTTAGGGAGAAAAACGTTGGCCTTTTCGAGAAAGTTAGAAAACCATATTGGAGCGATTTGGAATTTCATTCATCACTACAACGCAACCTTGCGAAGAAAGCTGGCGACTGGCTGAACCCCTTGATTTTCTCTAGCCTTTACAAAATACCATTGCCCGCCTCTGAAGGTCTGCATCCAGTCAAGAACAAAAACTCGACAATGGGAGCGTAGTGCCTGTAGCTACTGCCTGCATATCCCCTGCCATTCCAGTTCCCTCGATGGTTGCGAAATGCTTCAAGCACCTGTTCCCGTTCGGCTTCGGTAAAAGCGTTAGGTTTTGGCTCAGTCTGGTAACGGTACTTCGGCATTTCGTGTGACATTCCATCATAGGGATTTGAATCCAACACGCCATGCTTCTTTGCCCACTTGCAAGCGCTAGAAAGCTGTGATAACGCTCGTTTCGTTTGATAAATCGTAGTAATTTTTTCTAGCCCAGCTTTGACTGCCAAGGCATCCAAAACGGGAATATTCTCTAGCTGGACGAACAAACGACCGAAGCTAGCGTGGTAGTGTCTTGTCGTTTCCTTGACCGATGAGCTTTTGTACTCCGAGTACCTCTGCCAGAGTTCGTTTGCTGTCAGAGACAATTTCGGATCAATTGGGGTAATTGGGGTAATCGTACTCAAGGCGGTCTGGGGCTTGTATTTCACCAGGGTTTGATCAAAGTTGTCGGAGATAATATCCAATTCAATTTGACGTGCCCTCGCCCCCGCAACCTTGCGATTTGTCTTGGAGTCCTGTAACCCTAAGCTCAAATAATGTCGTTTACCCTCGAAAGAAAAGCTAGCTGTCACCGATTGTTTGAGGACTTGATTTGCACAGTCCCTTTCGATGCTTTACGCCGGGAATCACTGGAATGCCTGGTATACAACCTCCCCGGCAAGTTTTGGGCAGCTATTGCTTTACCACTGTTTACCCCAAACTTACCCCAATAATTGAACTAAACTGTTCCAAATATACCTAATCTTTAGAACACTTGTATTTACTCTAAAAACGATCTGAAAGCTGAAACCTCTAGAATCAAGAGATTCTAGAGGTTTTCTTTCAAAGCGGGCAGCGAGAATCGAACTCGCATCAATAGCTTGGAAGGCTATATAAAAGTACTATCTGAAAGGCGTTTCGGTCATTTCAATTTTGTCTTACACCCAATTTACACCCAAACGGTTTGGCGTCGGGTCATATTGGGTATTTTCAAAGTCCAGGGACTCGGTGCAGAATTTTTTGCGCGACTAGCATTTCAAATTGGGAGCGAATCGCTCTAGCGGCGATCGCATTGGCAATGAGGACTCCAGCCTCAATGTTGCGTTGATGCGCGGCCTCGGTAAAATTGGCCGAGGTAATGAACACGCGTTCCTCATCCACCACCACACATTTAGCATGGAGACAGGCGTTGGCAGTGTGGGAAAACTCCAGCGATCGCGGGTCATGAAATACTTCTGGTAATCGCTGCCCCGCCCAAACCTGGTGGCGAAAGTGTTCGGCAAATTCGCGCAGTAAAGTGGGGGTGGGTGTCTGACTGTTATATGGCCGCTTGATGTTGAGGAACATACGGACGTTTAATTGCGGGTTGGCATCCAGGCGATCGGCAAGCGGTTGCCAGAGTTGCTGGCCTTTATTGCCTGGATCGATCGCGAAACTAGAAATCAACACACTATGCCGGGCGCTCCGGAATAGTTCTCGCACCACTACTGCGGTATCTCGGCTTTCAGTTCCAGACACTTCCGGGCCGGTCCAAACTAAATCGACTTGTTCCTGCTTGTGGTGCGAGATCGCCCGCTCCTGCGCCAGTAACTT
>JAIXVO010000807.1 GCA_027482985.1 Cyanobacteriota bacterium | reverse complement strand
GGGGATGGGGGATGGGGGTTGGGGGTTGGGGAAACGCGAGATATCGTAGAGACGTGCCAACGGCACGTCTAACAGGAAGCCTCTGGGTGGGCGAGGGTTGGGCATCCGCAACAAAAAACAGGCGGGAGATCGGGATGGATCTCTCACCTGTGATGTGACGTATTCATTCGTAATGAGTCGGCCAGTTGGGACTACTGACGGGCGATCGATTACTTACTTTGGTAAAAGTCTTGCACTGAAAGATAGCCGCCCCGCTCATCGTAGAGATGGCATTCGGTCACAATTGCTTTCATCAAGGACCAGGAGAACGTTGATTCAGTCAGGTATTCACCCCAGTTTTGGCGCAAGCTGTCGTGAGCCATCCGCAAGTTGTAAGAGGGAATGGCAGTTGAGAGGTGATGGGGCACATGGACATTGATGTGATGACACAGGAATTCCACGCCCAGAGGATAATCGCAGTGGACGGTGCCTGCGAGTTGGGCTTGAGCTTGATTCCAGGCTTCGGGTTCGCTGAAGGCGATATGGGGAGCGGTGTGGTGTACCAGGGTAAAGGTGCTCATCCAGAAGTGGTAGACCAACCAGGGCAGTAACCAGAACTTGACAAAGCCCCAAATCCCAAAATTCACGATTAATAAGGGGAAGACGATCGCGGCAAACAGGACGACCACGGCGATCGACAGCTTCACTTTGCCATGATCCTTGGCTTGAAACTGATCGAGGGTAAAGTGCAAGCCCGCCCAATGCAGAATGGAGGCTAACCACCACAATCCACCGCGCATATACGTGTAGGCCACCCGCACAAACGCGCTAGAGCCCTCAAACCGTTCCGGTCGCATGGGTTGCCAAGCGTTATCCACATCCATTTTGTTGGTGAAAGCGTGATGCTTGTTATGCAAAATCCGCCAGCAATGGAAGGGGTAAATCAGCGGCATCATAAAGATGTGACCGACTAAATCATTCACCCAGCGGCGCTTGGCAAAAGAGCGGTGGCCACAATCGTGCCCAATCACAAAGAAGCCCGTTAATGCTGTCCCGGTAAACATCCAGGCGAGGGGCAACAAGTACCAGGGCGAGTAGACGATCGCCACATACCCTAAGGCCACCATGGCGACATTAGTAACCACAGCCGCCCAAGCTTTCCGGGGATCTTTCTGAAAGCATTCCTTCGGTAAGGTTGTGAGAATATCTTTCAAGCGCAAGTTGGCAGTGGGCGGCGCAGCAAATGTATTCGGTTGAGAGGGGAAGGTCAGCGTCATGAAAATTCTGCAAGTAGGATGATAGCGGGCATCAGACGCACTGTAGAGGACGGCAAATCGTCACCGCAAACTGGACGAGGCGCGACTGCGATCGCCCAACTCCTCCCTGTATCAGCACGCGGATGCTATGGCAGACTGCTCAATCGGTGTCGAGCAGTGTTGAGCCTTAGCTTAAGAAAGCTCAACAAAACCTCACTTATGTATACCATAATCAGTGGAATGAAAGTCGCTGAAGCCCATGATCCCCGTTGAGGCTAGGCCGTCTTTTTCTTCCCTCAAAAGCTGTTTGGAATTACGGTACCATAACCGTAGCCATGTGTACCGTGGCGAATTTTCAGCGTGACGACGTTTAGCAAAGACGACTCCCAGCAAGGTCATGGCAGTACACGCGCTCAGTACCGAGGTGATTCTGGCTCATTCCCACCAGTGTTTAGGCAAAGTTCAGCTTGATTGGATGCCCCAACCCGGTTCCTCGCTCGATTTTGCCGGACACACCTACATGGTGCTGGAACGCCGCCATTGCTACCAATTTCGGGCCGGACGTTATCAACTGGACAAAATCTATCTGGTCGTGCAATCTGACCCCGCCCCTGCCGAGCGCAGTGAAGTCGAAGGCCGCTGGGTGCTGGGCGATGTCACCTGCCAGTTTAATGCGCGCTCCGAACTCATCCGCTGTGCCGTTAATCCGGGTGGCCCCTGTAGCGGGTGTCGGGACTATATCCGGCGCATGAGTGACGGCGATTGAGGACTTTACCCCAACGCTGGACTTGCCCCACCCAATGGTTCCCCGATCGCGAGGCGAGTCCCGTTCGCAAAGTCACTGCCTGATTGCGATCGCTTCCCGGCTAATTGCACCGTTTGCAACAACAACCAGCCAGCCCCCGTTTGTACCACTGGTCCCAACCCTTTCGCGATCGCCACCACTTGTCCCGGTGCCAGCGCTGCGTCCTGCCAGGTGAGCGATTGTGACTGCAACGCCTGATAGGAGTCGGGGAGTTCAGCCCAGAGGTCGGCATGGAGGGGCACCGTTGCCGTCACCTTGAGATTGTCCCCCCGAAATTGTGTGAAGCAGTTGGGATAGAAGCCGCGCACCTGGTTGTGGAGGGCGATCGCCGCCCGCGACCAGGCCAATGCATAATCCTGTTTTTGAATGAGTGGGGCGTAAGTTGCTTGACTGGCATCTTGCGGGCGCGGTTGCACAGTTCCCGCCGCCAATGCCAGCAGCGTTTGCACCAGTAACTCGCCAGACAGATCGGCCAATCGCGCCGCCACCTGCTCCAAGTTTTCCAATAACCCAACCGGGGTGCGGACTTCCAGCAACATCGCGCCTGTATCCATGCCCGCATCCATCAGCATCGTCGTGATCCCCGTTTCGCGATCGCCGTGGTAAAGACTCCATTGAATGGGCGCAGCGCCGCGATATTGGGGCAAAATCGACCCATGGGAATTGACACAGCCCAACCGGGGCATATCCAAAATTTCCTGGGACAAAATTTGCCCATAGGCCACCACCACAAACACATCTGCCTGAGTTGCGCGTAAATTCGCCAAAGTTTCGGCATTTTTCTTGACGCTCTTGGGTTGCCAGACGGGGAGTTGCTGCGCCGTCGCGATCGCTTTCACGGGCGAGGGGATCAGGTCGTTGCCGCGACCCCGGCGTTTATCCGGTTGCGTCACCACGGCTAACACCTCCCATCCAGGCTGGTTCAACAAGCGCTGCAAACTGGGAACCGCAAATTCAGGAGTGCCGAAAAAAACAATCTTCATGACCATCGCCGACTGGAATCAAGCCCACTTTACCAGCGAACGGGCTAGTCTCAATTCCCGCGCATGACCCGCAAGCGGACTTTCCTAGCTCAAAATTGTTAAATCTCCTGGAAACTTATCAAATTTGCGCCTGTTTCCCGAAAATCGTTGTTATACATAGGGGTAAGCTTCCGGCTTGCCGATTCATCGCCTTTTCAGAGCGTGGTTAAAGCGTTGTTAGCAGTGGCGATCCCCTGCAACGCTTCGTGAACTTCTCGCTGCAACTCCTACCAGTTGGGCTAGACTCTGCTTCTCGGATAGTCAGCCAGTTCTGTCATCACTTGCCCTTGCGTACTCCAGCTGAGTCCGAGGGCTAACTGGCTAGTTGCTGTGTTCCGCTCATCTTGTCCTTGAGTTCCTCACACTGTCAGGGGTTTGTCATGTCCCAGCACTCCGTACAGGTCGATCCACTGGATAGCCCCCATCCCATTCCCTGGAGTTGGGTTTTAGCCACGTTATCCGCCAGTCACTCCAGTCAACTGACTGGCACGTATTGTTATCGCACGCCGTCTCTGATTTCACCGGATCAGGACTATGCGGCCTACAGTCGGATTCAGTTGCAAGTCGCCGCCGATTATTTCAGTAGTGCGGTGACCAGTGTGCTGTTTTTAGAGAACTTGCGGACAGGCGATTTACAGGCGATTACGCCCTCTTCACCGCTGGCTAATAATCCCTTTCTCAATCCTGACCAAAATGAGTTGCAGGGGCGGATTTCAATTGTGATTCCAATTTCCTGGACAGAAGCGGGCGATCGCTTGTTAGCGCGAGAATTTGAGTCCCTCCTGGGTTCGGATGTTGCCTCTGATTACGGTGTCATTGCCGATCGCCGCCGCAATCGCGTGCATACTGTCGCCCCCACGCGGATTCGCTACACCAACGCCGTGTTGCTGGGCTGGAGCCAACTGCACCCCGAACGGGTGCTGTTTCAGGCAGGCATGCTGGGAGATGAACACTGGCAACAATGGAGCGTCGATGTGACTGGACATACCACCCTGGCTCGTGGTGATCGCCCCGTTACCTTCGGGCAAGCCATCAATAGCATCTGGACGGGGCCGCAAATGCAAGACCAAAAACAGGCTTAGAGACACTTACCGAGGCGATCGCTAGCGACCTTTAACCGAGTCTTGACCAACTGAGGTCAGCAGGCGCGGTGAAGTGCCAGCGCAAGAAGTGAGCCGGCTGACCAAGCAGGTCGGTCGGTAGCCCGATCGCACGGCGGGGGGCCAAAGTCGCCAGCGTGATCGCCTGTTCCACACTGCAAATCCCCCATTTCACCAAGTTTTGGGCACCGACAAGTAAGCCCAGGGTAGTTCCAGAGAGCGTCCCATCCAGGAGGCGGGCAGTGCCCTGTGTGACCTCAATTTGGCGAGTATCCCAAGGATAAAGGCCATCCGGGAGTCCGAGCGGAGCCAGCGCATCACTGACAAGAAAAACACCGTGGTCAAATTGTGCCGAGC
>JAIXVO010000039.1 GCA_027482985.1 Cyanobacteriota bacterium | reverse complement strand
TCAGGCGATCGCCCCGGCTCTCTTGCCCCCGCTCGCTGCCGCCCTACAAGCGCAAGGTGTGGAACTCCGAGGGGATGCCCAGACGCAGGCGATTATCCCCATGATCGCAGCAACAGAGGCTGACTGGTCAACAGAATACAGTGATTTAATTCTGTCGATTAAAATAGTCGATTCGCTAGAGGCAGCGATCGCTCATATCAACACCTACGGGTCACGCCATACGGAGGCGATCGTCACTACCGATGCCACAACCGCGCAGACCTTTATGGCACAGGTCGATGCAGCAGGTGTTTTCCACAACTGCTCAACCCGCTTCGCCGATGGGTTTCGCTATGGGTTCGGAGCCGAAGTGGGCATTAGCACTCAAAAAATGCCACCCCGAGGACCCGTCGGCTTGGAGGGTTTAGTCACCTACAAATATCAACTGGTGGGGCAGGGGCAAATTGTCGCCACCTATGCCGGAGCAGAGGCTAAAGCCTTTACGCATCGGGAATGGCTGGATTAGCAGGAGGCAGGCTTCGACGTGAGCGCTCAGTTGAACAGAGGCAGGAGTCAGGAGCCAAGGCCAGCAAACCGTGTAGGGGCGCGGCAGGGGGCAGCAAAACTGGAATTCCAGCCTGCCTTCTCCGCAGGCCACGCCCGCAGGCGGAGAAGGCAGGAGGCAGGAGGCGGCAACGACGAGAGTTTGTTGGTGGCTGTCGGCGTTCTTACTGAGGCGGCACTCGACAGGCGGTCAGATCGGCGATCGCGCCCGCCAAAGCTCGTGGATCAACAGGCTTGACCAGATGGTATTGATATCCAGCCGCGATCGCCCGTTGCTGGTCTTCGTCGCTGGCGTAGGCGGTCAGGGCGATCGCGGGGAGCATCGATTGGTTGGCCACGCCTGCCCGGACTTGCTGCATCAGGTCATAGCCGTTCATTTCGGGCATCCCAATGTCGCTGACCAAAATGTCGAATGACCGTTCTGCCAGGGCGGTTAAGGCAGCGGCGGCGGAAGTGACTGCTGTAACCTGAGCGCCGTCCGCATCCAGCAGCAGTTCCAGCAGGGCGAGGGAGTCGGGTTCATCATCCACCACCAACACCTGTAACCCCGACAAATCATAGGTGACGGTGGGCGGGTGTGAAGCTTGACTGGGCAGAGCCGGGAGGATGGGTAAGCAAACTGCGAAGGTGGTGCCGCTGCCGAGGGTAGACTCGGTCACGGCGATCGTCCCGCCATGGGCCTCGACCAATTGGCGAGAAATCGCCAGTCCCAATCCCAGGCCACCAAACTGGCGAGTCGTGGAACTATCTTCCTGCCGAAAATAGTCAAAAATGTGGGGCAGGAAGTCAGGATTAATGCCCTTACCAGTATCACTGACGATCATCTGAGCCTGCTCACGGTTACCATTCGGACCGCGATCGCTCGCGACTAGACGCACCGTGACCAGTCCTGCCGCTGGAGTAAATTTAATCGCATTCGTGAGCAAATTCCAAACCACCTGCTGCAATCGTCCCGCATCGCCCCGCACCAACCCCACCTGCGGATCCAGATCCATTTCCAAATGAATTTGTTTCGCTTCTGCCGACAATCGCACCGTTTCCAGAGCGGCACTGATCACGGTCACTAAGGACACGGGTTCTAGGTTGAGGCTGAGTTTGCCGCGCAGAATCCGTGAGATATCTAAAAGATCGTCAATTAACTGCACCTGTAATTTGGCATTGCGTTCGATCGTCGCGAGTGCCTGCCGCGTTTTCTCTTCATTAAATTGGCTGGTTTGCAGCAGTTTGGCCCAGCCCAAAATCGGATTTAGGGGGGTACGCAGTTCATGGGATAGCACCGCCAAAAACTCATCTTTGACGCGGTTGGCTTGTTCGGCGTGCTCCCGTGCCAGTTGTTCTCGTTGTAATAGGTCTTCCCGTTCCGCTTCGGCCTGTTTGCGTGCCGTCACTTCTTCGCAGACCACACTGATCCCAATCACTTGGTCATGCTCGTTTTTCAAGGGCAAGAAATGTTCTAACCAGACCCGCTGGACTCCCGGCTGCGCTGGCGTTTCTCCTTGAATTTCGACATTTAGCAAGGGATTACCAGTCTCGACTAGCGATCGCAACACGGGTTCGGCCGTATCGGCGAGGTTGGGTAACACTTCGCGCACTGTCCGGCCTAGGTGCTCGGTGATCGGGAGCCCGTTAATATCGGCTAGACGTTGATTGATCCGTAAAAATCGGAGATCGGGAGAGAGTACAGATAAGCCGATGGGGGAAGATTGATAGATAGCTTCGATTTCGGCTAACTGCTGTTGTAACTCCAAGCGGTGGGATTGTAATAGCGCTTCGGTGCGTTTGCGTTCGGTAATTTCGGTGGAAATGCCAATTAGCCCGATGATGGTGCCCTGTTCATCCCAATAAGGGGCTTTGACGGAGAGGAACCAGCGCTGCCCAGCAGTCGTTTCCAGTACTTCCTCAAACTCGGAAGCCTGTCCCGTTTCGAGCACCTGGCGATCGTTCGCCATGATCACTTCAGCGGTAGATCGGGGTTGCAAAAAATCAAGCGCCGTGTAGCCAATCACCTGAGATTCTGGTAAGTTGACCATTTGCAGCAAGGCCGGATTGACCAACACCATCCGCCCCTGACAGTCTTTGACGTAGATTAATGTGGGCGTAAATTGGTTAATGGCATTCAGGACGGCATTACTTTGATACAAGGCTTCTTCAATCTGCTTTAATTCCGTAATTTCGACCGCAGCCCCCGAAATCCCGGCAATTTGTCCGGCATCGTTGAGCAGCGGCTCAAGCGTTAGATCATAGTAAATGACCTGCTCACCCACCCCAATTTTGATTTCCTGCCGTCTTCCCACCCTAGTATCCAGCACCTGCTGCTTGAGTTGCGTCAACATCGCCGCACTTTCTGGGTTGACAAGATCGCTGTCTCGTTTGCCCAAAATTTGCTCCAGACCATAAGTGTGCCGCGGGTTATGCATCCACGTATAGCGCAGGTCTAAATCCTGGTTGTAGAGGGTGATCGGGGCACTGCGCAGGGCGAAATTGAGATGCTTAGCGGTGAGTTGCAGTTCGGCTTCGGCTAGTTGGCGATCGCGAATTTCAGCAATTAATTGTTGATTCGTTTGGTTCAGTTCAGCAGTGCGTTGATTGACCCGCTGTTCTAAGTCCTCATTCAGTTGTTGCAGTGTCACTTCAAACGCTCGTCGCTGAGTCACATCCCGCACAGTTTGGGAGGCTCCAATCAAGTGCTGATCAGTATCTCGAATTGGACTAAAGGTAATTTCGTAATAAGTCCGGTTGTTGGTCGCAGTCCCAAACACTTCCTCAATCGTGAATTCTTCACCCTGGAGTGCCCGCCCCCACAGCGCCGCGACTTTAGCCTGTTCGTCAGGGAGATGGGCGATCGCCACCAGCAAACTCATACCAGGAACTATTTCAATGCCGAAAATACGTTTAACTTCTTGGTGATACGCCTGGTTAAAGGCCAGCAACCGGAAATCAAGATCCAGCGCCGCAATTAAATCCTTACTACCATCAATAATGCTAGAAAGGCGAGAACTCACCAGTTGCACTTCCCGATATGCAGTCACCAGATCAGCAGTGCGTTCAATTACCCGTTTTTCCAGTTCATGATTGAGATTCCGCATCTGGTCTTCCATCTGCTTACGCAAACTCACATCCACCGTGAAGGCCAGAATTTGCTGCACCTGCCCCTGCTCATCCAGTAAAGGAATGTATTGGATCAGCAAGGTAAAGTCACCCGTCTCCGCCAGTGAGAAAGAGTGCTCCAGAGTTTGGGGTGTGCGGGTTTCAATAGCTTTGATCAAGGTGGGCAAATAGCCCTGAGTGACCTCCAGCGGCCAGACTTCTTCATCCCGCCGCCCAATCACCTCGGTCAGCGATCGCCCAGTCCGCGCCAAGCCAGCCGGGTTGACCAGTTGAAAGCGGCGATCGGCATCATACAGCACCACCGTATCCGGGATATTGTCGAACACCAATTGAAACAGGGCTTGTTGCTTCAGCAGTGCGGCAGCAATGGCTTTGCGATCGCTGACATCACGGAAGTAAACGGCTAAACCCTGCTCCGAAGGATAAGCCGCAATCTCGTACCAGCGCTCAAAGGGCAGATAATAGGATTCAAATTCCACCTTGACCTGCTCCCGCATCGCGCGGTGGTAGTGCCCATAAATTTCTGTGTCCACACTTTCCGGGAAGGCTTCCCACACCACGCGCCCCAAAATCGTTTCCCGCGGTCTGCCAAAAATACGTTCAGCTTCCCGATTGACATAGGTAAACTGCCAGTCGCGATCGCAGGTAAAAAAGCCATCGCTCATGTGTTCCAGCAGCGGCACAACATTCTGGCGGAGTTTGGCTGGAGCCGGGGAGCGATCGCCAGAGGGGAACCCTGCCACCGCAAGGGCAGGCGGGAACGGCGAGGCAACCTTGGCGGGCGCTGGGACGTAGCACGCGGCTTGCATTCCTGTAATATCGGCAAAATTAGCAATGACGGCATAGGGGGTTGATTCATGCGCCAGGTAGAGCGGCTGCGTATCAATCAGCAACCAGGTCAGGGTGCCATCTGGTTTGCGCAATCCCATCACGACATCCGTACAGGGTTGCCCCGTTTGCAAGGTCACCATCGCTGGATGGGTTTCTCCGGGAAACGGTGAACCATCCGCATGAATGGCTTCCCACGGCGCTTCCGAAGTCCACCCCTGCATTTCAGACAGGGTAAAGCCGAGCAGTTGTTCGGCGATCGGATTGCCCGCTCGAATCGAGCCATCCGCCAATTGCAGGAGTACGCCCGGCTTCGCAATGCCTGACCACGGAGCGGCGGTGATGGGGCAAACAAGCTGGTCAGCAGTCACAGATAGACTAGAGGGGTGACTATTAGAGAAATCGGCAGTGTGTCCTGGAGTCATGAAGGATGTCCTGGACTAGACATGAAGAGTAACAATCATCAATGCAGTGCACCAATGATGATGGAATCGTGAGCAAGCACGCTGGATCAACGTTACTATCTGGCGGAGGAGAAAGGATTCTACCGAAAGGTAGAAAGTCAACCAGATTGCGTCAACATGAGCGGCGATCGCGCCCTTTCGCTGCCGTTAAACGCTGCACCGGAACCGGGCTGTGAGCACGCGGAGAGAGTTGCAGCAAAGGAGCGGTAGCTTGTTTCAGCTGATCAACAATGTCCAACGTTTGCAAGCCGTCGTAGATCGCATCGCGGACGATCACGTCGGGTTCACGGGACAGCATCAGGCGAAAATAATCGGCAATTTCCTGGCGAGTTGGTTTTTTCACGCCCCCAGTCGGGCGATCGCCGATTTCATCTGCCAACACCGAAACAATTTCCGTCAGCTGCCGCACTGCAATCAAGCGAGTTAACGCATCCTCATGTACCAGATCCGACACCAGCTTGTGATAGGCCAGTCGCGTCTGCTGTTCCCGGCGATTCAGCCGTTGCGAAATCAGCAGCAGCAGGACGGTCAGCGTGCCGCCCCCCTGCAAAATCGCACCCGTCGCGATCCAGTGGCTCTCAGCATCGACCCACACGGAGGCAGCGAGATAAGTGGTCAGGGTGGCGATCGCGCCCGCTCCCGTTGCCACCAATAATGGCTGATTCCAGCCCTCTAGCGTTTTGCGGAAAGCCGTCAAATTCACCCTGGGATGCCAATCGTGCAGCAAATATACCAGCGCCATCACGCCCATGCCCGCCCCCGTCGCCACGAACAGCCGCCCATTCCAATACAGCAGCCCCAATGCCCCCGCCCCAAAAAGCAGCATGCCGCCTGTCCCAGAGCGCCACTGCCGCCCAATGGTACGGTTCACCTGCCGCGCTAAATCATCCAGGGGCAACTCTTGCAGCGCCCCCACCAGAAACCGCCAGCGAAACACATCTTTTGCCAGGGAAGAGGAAACCTTAGCCACCTTTGAAACCCACGGGAACGGTACTGAGACAAAACACTTTTAGATTCTACAACTGGAACCTGATTCATGCAGAGTTTGTTGGGAAGAAGGGAGGGGAAGGGAGGGAGGGGAAGGGAGGGAGGGGAAGGGAGGGAGGGGAAGGGAGGGAGGGGAATGAATGATTCACACCCTGTGATGCCGTAGGGTTAGGCTTTTTTTGAGCGATCGCGGTATACCCGATGCCGCAACGATTTTGAGGCGATTCCGCACATCCCTTATTCCTCACCTGCCTTCCGCTCCCGCGCCTTCTTTCCCCTCCCTTCTCCTGCCTCACCTGCCTTCCCCTCCCTCACCTGCCTTCCTCTTCCTCAGCCCTTCACATCCCGCCGCAAAATGGTGCCATTCACGCCCGCGATCGCGCGAGGCAGGGTGTCGGGCTGGACGACTTGGAGGGTTTGGAGGTCGTAGGTGGTGTAGGTGGTGAGGGCGGGGTTGTCAAACTTGACATCAATGACGGTTAAGGATTTGCGGGGGGGGAGGTCGCTGCCGATGTAGTAGCGGGGGCCTGACCCTAAAATGCCGACGTGCAACAGTTGTAAGTTGCCTAAATGCCCTGGGTAGTAGGCGTGATGATGGCCGCTGATGTAGGTGTGAACGTTGTATTTCTCTAAGAGGGCACGCAGTTGGTCGGCGTTATTCAGAATGTCGCCAAAGTTGTTGCGCCGACTGGAGACGGCATACAGGGGCAGGTGACCCATCACGAGCCGGAGTTTGGCGGCTTGCGCGGCAGGGCTGGCGAGGGTTTGTTCAACCCAGGCCAGTTGGTCGGCGGGGATGGTGTTGGAGGAGGCATCCCACACCAGGACGAAAATATCCTGGAACTGGAAGGTGTAGTAGAAGGGATAGTGGGTTTGATCCAGGAGGGTGAGGCCGGGATTGTGTGCCGGATTTTGCCAGTAAGCGGCGGTGGCATCGCGTTCGCGTTGGAACAAAAATTGACCCTGGGCACCCAAAGCACTAGAGGCATCATGATTCCCCACGGTAAACCCAAAGGGCACTTTGGCCTGACGCAGCGGGGCGGCAACGACGCGATCAAAGGCGGCCCACATTTCCTGAAAGCGGACATCCGGTAAGGTGGGGTCTTGGCCAGCAATCATATCGCCGCTACAGAGGACAAGATCCGGTTGCCAGAAAGGGAGGAGTTGGATGCCTGTCGCCACTTCCGGCTCATAGTCTACGGAACCATAGGCACTATTGAGATCGCTGATGGCAATTAACCGCACATCCCCCCGTTCTGGCTGAAATAAGCCTTTTGCGCCGGCCCGTTTGACGATCGCCTGTGTCGCTGGCGGCAAGGGTTTAGGCTGGGGGGGAACAGCCGCCTGGACGACGGGGGTGGCAGTTGGGGTCACGCCGACGGGCGGCACTGGGGCGGCCTGGCAGGCGTGTAACGTCCAGGTCAGGCCAAAGCCCAGCAGGATAGCCAGCCAACTTTGCCACCGCGATCGCCGAATACGCATAAAAAATTAAATCTCCATAATCACGGATTACGATACCGCATAACGGCTCATTTCGTTGGTTGTGCTATAAACATGCCTGTGCCTCTTACGTTTTATTCAGATTGTTCAGATCATGGCTATTAAACGTCGCATCTTTTTACTCCTGAGTGGGCTGGCAGGTCTGGGTGCCTTCGGTTTCGGTCGCTGGCTGGGACAACGCGCGAATGCCGTTTATCGTCCCCCCGCTGCCCCCGCTGCCCCGGAACCCGCATTAACTCCGGGGCAACTGGCAGCCCAATCCCAAGAGCTATTGCTGCGGTTTGTGGCGACAGCCGATACTGGATCGGGCGATCAAAATCAGTTTGCGGTGGGGGCAGCGATGGCGCAATACCATCAACAATCGCCTTATAACCTGGTGGTGCTGGCAGGCGACAACATCTATAACGATGGCGAAATTACTAAAATTCGGGACGTGTTTGAAGCGCCTTATACTGCCATCCTGCAACGGGGCGTAAAGTTTCGCGCTTGCCTGGGGAATCACGACATTCGGACGGCAAACGGCGATCCGCAAGTCGCTTATGCCGGATTCAATATGCCCGCCCGCTACTACACCTTCCAGCAAAACGGAGTGCAATTTTTTGCCCTGGATACGAACGGCAACGCCAATTGGGAAGCGCAATTGAGTTGGCTGGAACAGGAATTGCAACAGAGTCAGGCGCGGTGGAAAATTGTTTTTGGGCATCATCCCGTCTATGCGTCTGGCGTTTATGGCCCCAATTCGGAGTTTATCCGCACGTTC
>JAIXVO010000501.1 GCA_027482985.1 Cyanobacteriota bacterium | reverse complement strand
GTACCCGCGGCGATCGCGGTGGCTCCATTCAGCACACTCATCATGCCAGAGGCACACACCATATCGATCGCATAGCCATTTACTGTTGCCGGAATCCCGGCTCGCATTGCCGCCTGCCGCGGCACAAGCTGCCCATGACCAGCCCGCAGCACATGACCGAACACATACAAATCGATCGCGGCACCTGGCAGCCCCGCAGCTTCCAATGCCCCGCCCATGGCGACGGCACCTAAAGCAGCCGGAGACTGCTCGGCCAGCCCCCCGCCAAATCGCCCCATCGGTGTCCGCACAGCTGAAACAATATAAACGTCCTGCACAAGCGTTTGCTCCTTTAATTACGTTCTTGCCGTCTGGCTGCTAAAAATCTTCTGCCCTGATAGTGACCGTCATTCATCAACTGAGCGATCCGAGCAGGACTGCGATCGAGCTTGCTTTCGTAGTTCAAACTCTTCTGCAACGCGGGGGACATTTCAATCAACGGAATGTGGTAAGGCTTGTCTTCCAGTTCATTAAACGCTTTGGGAATACGCACCGGAGCCTGCACCTCAAGTTCCTGCAAAAACTCTTCTTTAAAGGCACCGCGAACGATCAAGTCATTGATATTTTCGACATATCGCAAACTTTGAAACAGAGAAACATTGCCTTCCAGCTCATTGCGGCGATCGAGAATGTCGTCACTCTCCAGAGGAATCGCGTCTCGCCGGGTGGGATTGAGCTTGATCACCCAGATTTCCTCCGGAATATTAGCGACACCCACCATTCTGGGTTCGATCAGGGAAACGATGGGCGGATTGTCAGAAAAAATGCCATCCCAGTAGGCATCATCGCCAATTTCCACCGCCGCAAACAGATTCGGAATGGCGCAGGAAGCCAGAATATGTTCAACTTTAATCGGTTCTACTGCCGAGTTAAATTTCCACAGTTTGCCCGTCAAAATATTGCTAGCGCCCAACAATAATACGGGTGGCTCCGGTCGCGGTCCCCAGGAGGCAATTTCGGCAAAATCAATATGGGCTTCTAGCAACTCTGGAAAGTTCGTGAAACGACTGCGTAAGCCAATAGTCGCGATCGCATTCCACTGCTTTAAAGCGGGTGATGCCGGACTGATATTCCATTGTGGCAGCAGACCTCGACTGACTAATTCCACATTCTTGATCGCCAGATCATTGAATAGACGTTCTGGATATGTTTGCGCAGTATTATCCGCCCAGAAGTCCATGAGCCGCTGCTGCACTGGATTGTCACCGCGCTTTAACGCATACCAGATCAACGCCGCGCACAGCGCTCCACCTGATGTCCCGCTAATGCTGACGATCTCAAAATGATCCTGTACACTGTCTTCAAACAAAGCCTGCAGAACTCCCGCTGTAAAAGCAGCATGGCTACCGCCGCCCTGACACGCGATCGCAATCTTGGTCTTCATTCACAAACCTCTGACAATAACATCACGCCAGTCACGAGCGATATAAATTAAGGTAAATCTGTCTTCACCATAAATGACAAAAATATGAAACTGATATGAATCAGGACTAATAAAACACTATTAGTTTTTGCTGAGCATCACTTAGTTTTTGCTGAGCATCACATAGAGTAGAAGAAAGGTGGCGATTAGAACAGGAATTTGTATCATACTCAACAGAATCTACTACTTGTGCAGTTTTTGTAGCCTTAAATACACTCAAATGCTATTGCCATGACATCACTGAGTTGTATACTTTCAAAGTGTTATCTTCAAACAAAAATCAGCAGTAGCACCTTTAAACTATATTCTAAGTTTAATTAAGATCGCTGACTTAGCACCGGAAACAAATGATTGAAAAACCAGTCCAAACAGCAGATCTTGGGAACACCAGCTTCTGGGACACGGTAATCAAATCCTGGATGGATCTGAGCAGTACCTATTGGCACGCGGCCTACGAGCAGACCCTCGATCGCCTGACTCAGTTGCCCCCTTTGGGTCTGAATCGGGAGGTCAATCTTAAATTGTTGCGGGCGTTTGATGCCTGGGCACGGCTTTATCCGACTGGGTTGGCCTATCAGCAAGTGCTGCTTGAGGTGCAACTGCGGGCGCTCGAAGAGTTGCTGCAAACCCTGACAGCAATGGCTCAGCAGGGCGAACCGCTCAAAGACTGGGTACAGTTGCAGCAGCTTTGGGGCAACATTGTCGATCGCGTTTTTGAAGCCACCTTTGTGGCGGAACCTAACCTGCGTGTGCGCGGCAGTTTTGTGAACGCGATCAACCACTCTCGGATTTGCCAGCAAGAACTGATGGAAGTATGGCTAAACTGGATGAATTTGCCCACGCGTCGTGAGATCGATGAGATTCACAAGACAATTTACGAACTACGCAAAGAAGTGAGACGATTACAGCAGGCTTTAGCCCGCGACGAGTTGTAGTGGCCAAGGTTGCAACACCCGAAACCAGACCTGACCGGAACTTAAATCGATGCAGTTTGAAAACGCGATCGCACAATATCAGCGGGCAACGCAAAAGTTCCTCAGTAGTATCAGCAACCTGAGCCGTTTGCGAGAAGATCAGATCCAGGTCGGTGTCACGCCTAAAACTGCTGTTTACCACGACGACAAAGTGACGCTGTACCGCTTTCAGCCTGTTGTGGCACAGCCTATCCCGATCCCGATTTTGATCTGCTACGCGCTCATCAATCGCCCCTTGATGGTCGATTTGCAAGCAGAGCGATCGCTGGTTGCGAATCTTCTACATTTGGGTTTGGATGTTTACCTGATCGATTGGGGATATCCAACCCGTGCTGACCGCTGGCTGACGCTGGATGATTACATCAATGGCTATCTCGATCGCTGCATCGACTGGATTCGCACCCAGCATCAGTTGCCCGCAATTAATCTGCTGGGCATCTGTCAGGGAGGCACCTTCAGCCTGTGCTATAGCGCTCTGCATCCCGGCAAGGTAAAAAACTTGATTGTGATGGTAACGCCAGTTGATTTTCATATTCCTGCGGCGTTGCTCAATTGTCAGGGCGGTTCGACGCTGGGTGCGGCCGCGATCGATATTGACCTGGCAGTGGAAGCCGCTGGGAATATTTCTGGCGATATGCTGAATTACGAGTTTCTGATGCTGAAACCTTGGCAACAGGGAGTGCAAAAATATCTAGACTTGATCGACATTGTGGATGATGAAGACCGCCTACGGAACTTCATTCGGATGGAAAAATGGATCTTTGACAGCCCCGATCAACCAGGCGAAGTGTATCGCCAATTTCTCAAGGATTTTTATCAACAAAACAAGCTGATTCAAGGCTCAGTCATGCTCGGCGAACAGCGAGTTAATTTAGGTCAAATCAAGATCCCAGTTTTGAATCTGATTGCCGAAAAGGATCATTTGGTGATGCCAGCTTCATCGCTAGCACTGGGGCAATATGTGGGCACTCAAGATTACACGGTGCGATCGTTTCCCGTCGGGCATGTTGGCATGTACGTTAGTGGCAAAGTACAAAAAACCCTGCCTCCAGTCATCGCCGAGTGGCTGCAGGCAAGGGTTAATGAGCCGTGACTAGAGGCCGATGAAGCCCATCTAGTAGTGATTTAACTCGCTTTGGACATGGTCTGAGTGAATTTTTGGGTGCTTTGAAAGTAGCCATCCCAGATTTGTTTTTGAGTCTCGATCGCGAGATTTGCAATGACCTGCTGAGTATTGAGTGTTGAGTTAATCAAATCTTGCTGAAAGCTGATGGCTTTGGCCGTGTTTTCAGCATAATCGAACAAAGGCGTACCCGCTGAAACCATTTCCAGCCAGCGGCTAGCCAGTTGCTTTTGTGAGTCAACCAGCTGTTTCTGAGAATCCTCCCAGAGCTTGGCAACTTTCTTCTGAGTCTCTTCAATTTGAGCTTGATACTGATAATCTGTAAAAAAGTTTGCAGTCGTCATTGAATTTTCACCTCTCATTAGGGTTACTGTATCGCAGCGAATGACCTACCGATTCGTGTTGTTTTATTCTAGAGAAAGTTTGTCATAAAAACAAGTTTGCACTATTAAATTATTCTAGCGTCATCAACAAAAGAGCTATAGTCTGAAGTTTGTTGCTTCCTGGTTTTATCCTCCCCAGTCCAGGTTTAACCAAGCGCACTTAAAAATTTTCAATCGGGGTTTTGCCGATGGTAAAACGATCAAAGTGAGAAATTTGAATTACGTCGATTTCAACAGTTACCAAAACCAGTCTATTGAGGCGGTGCGGCACCAGTTTGGCATTAAATTACAGCGCCTCCAAATTCTACGTCAGACAGAAGCAATTCTGGTTGGAGCAGAGGCAGTCTAGCGTAAATAACAGCCAGCGCAAGTTATTTACGCTGGCTAATCGGAGATGATAGAAGGCATTGCATTTTCCATCGCGACCATGTTCCAACTCTCCAAATGGTTTCGGCAAACGACCCCGCGACGG
>JAIXVO010000689.1 GCA_027482985.1 Cyanobacteriota bacterium | reverse complement strand
CCACAGAACTGCTGTCCAGCCACGCGATCGCCAATTCCCACCGCCCGCACTGCAATCTTGTGAGCCTGCAGGGTGGCCGTTTGGCGTTGCACCCACCAGGCATACTCCAAACTGTCAAAATCCCCCAGTTGCGGCAGGATCAGCACCAGCAGGCGATCGCTCAGGGGATCACAGTCGGCCAGAATCGGCGTTGTGATGCCATCACTCACCCGTGCGCGGTGAGTCTGTTGCAGGATTGAGTAGATTGTCATGGGAACAGCCGCGATCGCGAAATCAGATCATTGAGGGGGACTGAGTTGAAAGATAACGCCTAAATATTCCCGATAGGTACAAATTTTGCCCTGCCGCACCTCAAACGCGATCGCCGCCTGATTTTCGTAGGGATGCCCCAACATGGAACCCTGGGATTTCACTTCAAACACGACCGTCGTAGCATTCGTGGTGACTTGCTGGACGGTGAGGGTTAAGCCGCCGGGAAAGACCTGCCCCACCATCATGAAAAAGTCACGGGCGCGATCGCGACCCTGATTCCAACCTTTGAAGGGCCCCGCCGGAAACCAGAAGCAAAAATCATCACTCAACTGCGCCCAAAAGGGTTCCCAATCGCCACCTGCCAGCCCCGTTTGCAACGCCTGAAAAGCAGTGGTGGCCACGGTCAAAGTTTCAGAACTGGCGGCTGTCATGGTCGATCTCACTAAATTGAGGACAAAAATTCACGGGTTCAGCGTATGGTTTGAATAGTTGAATCATCAACTCGCGAATCAGCTCGGCGATCGCGGCAAGCGTAGGTCTGCCACGGTTCGGGGTGTCCTTTTGCAAGTCTGGCATTGCCGTGAGTGCTGCTTCTCTCAAACAAACCTTCATCCATAAATATCTCGACCCAGCGGATAGTTTAGCGGAGATTTTTTTCGGCATCATTATGGTGCTGACCTTTACCCTGGGAGCTGGCATCGCGACCGAGGCGACTCCCGTCAATCCCCGCGCCATGTTAATCGCGATCGTCGGTTGCAACATTGCCTGGGGCGTGATTGATGGCGTGATGTACATCATGGGCAGTTGGTTTGAACGAGCGTATCAGGTGCGGATGGTGCGGCGCTTACGCCAGATGCACAGCGAACCGGAGGCTCTGAATGCCATCGGTCGCCGGCTCGATCCGTTGCTGGCCTCAATCTACACCGAAGCCGAACGCACTGACCTGTACCAGCGCATTTTTTACCAAGTCCAGTTACAACCAGCGCCGCGCACCCAATTAGAAGCCGCCGATGTGTATGGGGCGATCGCGAGCTTTGGGCTAGTGTTTGTCAGTACCATTCCCGCCATTCTGCCGTTTCTCTGGATCTCCGACTTTACGACCGCGCTACGGGTTTCCAATCTGCTGTCCCTGGTGCTCCTGTTCATCGTCGGGTACAACTGGGCAAAATATATCAACAGCAACCGCTGGCTGGCGGGTATAGCGCTGTTGTTGCTGGGGTTAGGGTTAGTGCTAGTGGCGATCGCCCTGGGTGGCTAAACCTTCTAACAACGACAGCACCCGATTTGCGCCCCCTCATTTCCCCCTCGAAGTCTGCTCCTCTATGGGGTCATAGCTGGTGATCCCCAAACAGGTCAGGTCAGGCCGTCAAAGCCAAACCCCCTATTGCTAAAAGGCTGACTGTGTAAAGGTTTCAGGGAATGGACACAACTGGACTCGAACCAGTGACCCCCACGATGTCAACGTGGTGCTCTAACCAACTGAGCTATGCGTCCGTCACGGTTTATTACAATAGCACAGGTTATGGCCGAAATGCGATCGCGCTTGATTTAAGTCGGTACTCGCGATCGCGAATTCACACTTCTCAATAAAGTCCAGAGCTACCATTACACTTCATTGCAAAACCAGAGGAGGGATAAGTGCCCGTGATACGTTCTTTTACATTGCTTATTGATGCAGCGTTTGGGAAAGGAGAAAAGCTTTGAATTCTCGTACTCATCACTCTTTAGAAACTCCGCTTCGAGAAGATTTTTGTGAATATGTAGCGCATCTTCAGCTCCATATGACCCTTCAAGCTCGCAATCTGGTGCCCACGTTAACGACAGTTGCCGACAGCCGAGAGCAACTCCTTCAACAAACCCAAGCCAATTTTGAGAAATTAGTGTCGCGCCAGGTTAATTAGTCTGGCAACCCGCAGCATCCCGGCGCGATCGCGGCATTGCTGACTGGGTGCAGACCACTGTTCCGGTTATGGTGCTACCGACCCCTAAACCTAAATGATTTTGCTAGACACAGAGCCATATTTGGCTCTGTTTGTTTTTGGTGATGCTGTCATCCTGCCGATGGAGGCAGCATTGCGTCACTTCTAACCAGCGAGACTCGGCAGGCAATCCCCAAAGAGCTAATGATAGGATTGATCCCGAAACCACGTTGCACACTGCTTGCTGATTTTGCCGCCAGCCGATCGAGTTGACCGCGATGCCGCAGGGTGAGTGCTTCCTTGCCTTGTTCGTAAGCCTTGGATTGAGCGATGAATTCTGCTTGGGTAGCTAGCCAAACTGATGTCCAGTGACGCGTATTTCACTGACAGCCGGAT
>JAIXVO010000700.1 GCA_027482985.1 Cyanobacteriota bacterium | reverse complement strand
TGGAGAAGTTCAGCAAACAACTTGCTCACTCCAAGTGAACCAGGGTGCACCAAAAATGAAAGTCAAAAGGCTGAAACATAGATCGCTCGATGGCGGTTGTATTTTTCCAATTGGTTCGACCTTATCAAAGTCAGCCCCTCTACGTCAAGGTCAGTATTACAAGATCTTTAAGCTGCGGTAGAGTTATCTCTCAGAAATGTGATTTATTGCTGGGGGTGCTTCAAATTACTTGCAATGGCATTTAAATTACTTCACGATGAACTTACTAGACGTTCTGACACTTGCTATATCCGTGCTTCCTCCAGGAAACCTGAAAAGACCCCATTTCCTTAAAGAAGTTTTTATAATTAAGATATTATAGTTCCGTGATTTTACTGTTCATTGGTTAGGGCTCTGTCTACAATTGAGGAGTCAGATTGAGTCAGCGCACTTATGGATTGGCATTTAGTGTCTACGATCTACATTGCATCGCTTCTCCTATTAGGTAGCCAGTTGTCAGTCCCCAGTGTGGTACTGACAAATCCGCATGGAACGCTGTCAACTACCCGTTGGCAGTCTGATCCGATCGCCACCCAAGCTGACCTAATCGATGCTGACGAAGAAATCCCAGCCAGCTACAAGCCCCCTCGCGACATCGGGAGACCTCGCCGGACTGGTCCTTCGGGGGGGCGGATCGCTTAGCTGTTTGGCTGCATTTGAGCTTCTAGGTTTTCCAGACGACTCTTCAAATCCTGGTTTTCCTGTTTGAGCTGATCGAGTTCCTGCCGTAATTGTTGTACCGCGCGATCGCTGCCTGCCTGTTTTTGGACTTTTTGAATCGCTTCCTCGGCAATACGCCGCACTCGTCCATCGGCAGTCTGAGCTGCTAAACCATTCAAGATGGCGATCGCCTTGGGCGTTTCCATCTGCCCTAACCCATGCACAACGGCGACCTGGGTCAAGAAAAAGCTTTCCCGCGATAACGCCTGGAACCGCTGCAAAATCCGTTCCAAATCAGTCGCACTTTGTCCCGTGGAAATCGTTCCTAAAGCGCGAATGGCTGCTAATCGTAGCGGTTGGGGCGTGCCCAATTCCGTGTAATTGCTGATCAATTCCAGCGCTTCAGCGGAAGTTTTCATTTGACTCAATGCCGCGATCGCGCCCACCCGCACCACTTCATTCCAGCCCTGGCGTTCCTTCAAGACTGATTTCAACAGTTTCAGCACTTTCTCGGCTTTATCACTCACCAAATTGGTGCCTGCCAGTGTGCCTAACGCCCGCAGTGCCGCCGCTTCTGTGTAGTAACTGGGGTCGCCTTTGTCTGCTAAGGGTTTAATCGCTTTGTAACTGGCGATTGTCTGAATTCCCGCCAAAGCCTCGACCGTCGCCCGCCGCACTCGTGCATCCCCATCCTGCAAGCCCAGCAACAACGGCTCGAATGCCTGCCCTAACTGAATCTTGGCCAGACTGCGGACAATTTCCACCCGCACGCCCCAAAAGGCTTCTTGCTGGAGGGCTGTAGCGAGACTGGTGATGGCTTCTAACCCGCCTTTTTTGGCGAGGGCGATCGCGGCATAAATCCGGGCGATGGGGTCAGGGTCATGTTGCAATTGGGCTTTGAGTTCCGGCAGGGGGTAGTCCAGGGTGACAGTTTTGAGGGTGTGGTTGCCGACATCAAAGCGGACGTAATCGGGCTTTTGGGGCAAGGGGAAGTAGAAAGACTGTTCCCGTTCCTGCACCCGCACTTTGACGGTGGGAGTCGGGGCGGCGGTTTGCCAGCCGAAAGCCACGGGAATCATCAAGTCAAACCGATCGCGATCGCTCTCGGCTTGAGTTTGCGTCACCGTCAGTTTCGCCAGGTTGCTGTCACCATCCCAGGAGTAGGCCACAGTGTAGTCGGGATGCCCGCCGCGAAACACAAACTGATCGAAGAGAAACAGCAGATTGCGTCCCGTCGCTTTTTCGATCGCCCGGAGTAAGTCCACGGTTTCGACAGTTTTATGGGCGTTGTCCTGGACAAAGGTGGCGATCGCTGACCAGAACAACTCGTCGCCCAGTTCCGCCCGAATCATGTGATAGACGCAGGCACCTTTCTCGTATAAATGGCGATCGTACAGTTCGATCGCCTCTCGGTAGACGTGGGTGACAATCGGGCGACGATAGCGCGACGCATCCTCGTCCAAATAACTGCGGGCTTCTCCCAGCAGGTAGTAGGCGGCTTCATCGGCACCATATTCCTCGGTCGTCCATAGCACTTCGGCATAGGAAGCCATCCCTTCTTTGATCCAGGCATGAGACCAGTGTTTAATCACCACCAGATCGCCAAACCACTGATGCGCCAATTCGTGTGCGACCAAACTTTCGGTATTGCGGTTATCGATCGCCGCCCGCTGATCAATCAGGCAGCGATCGGTCAGGAGCGTGGTGGAGGTATTTTCCATGCCGCCGAAGATAAAGTCATCCACACAGACCTGAGCGTATTTGGGAAAGGGGTAAGGATAACCAAACTTGTGGCTGAAAAACTCAATCATCTGGGGCGTTTTCCCCATACTCAAGTGAGCTTCCTGCTCTTTCCCTTTCTCGACGTAATAATTAACGGGTTTCCCCTGCCACTCATCGCGAATTTC
>JAIXVO010000742.1 GCA_027482985.1 Cyanobacteriota bacterium | reverse complement strand
CGCAAACTTGAAACTACCACCCGAAAAATTTTTACCGGGGTTGGGCGTGTATGCCGTGTGGGTGCAGATGGGCGATCGCGCAGCGGCAGCGCTGCCTGCCACTCCCCCCATCCCTGGTGTCATGAACTTAGGGCATCGCCCCACCCTGGATGGCACCCAACTGGTGCCGGAAGTGCATTTGTTTGACTGGTCAGGGGATTTGTACGGGCAGGTGATTGCCGTCCATCTGGCGCAGTTCATTCGGAAAGAACAAAAATTTGACTCGCTGGAAGCCCTCAAAGCCCAGATTCAGCAAGACTGTGAGACGGCGCGATCGCGGTTAGCAGCAGGCGCTTAGGGCAGCGAGTTAGCACAAGTTTTGGGAAACGCACCCCTGGTAAACTTGAAGTTTTGTAAATACGCTTGCGATTTCAAACTTAAAACACTATCTATAGTAGTGTCAGCTTTCGAGAGAGCACTAGATGTAGCGGTTACGGGCACTCGCTGGGTTGCGTCAGTGAAGCCAGGTGTTCTCGCAGTTCATTCAAACCATTAGCCAAAAGTGAGTCTCAATCATGAGTTATCAGCAAAGACTGAACCCCTGGGTCGTGAACAAGCTCCTCCCGAATCTGAAGCAATTGACGGTGAACCGCTTCCGTCGTCGCAACGAAGCCGAAGCTTATTTGAAAGCCCTCCAGCAAATGCAACCTCAATCTGAATTCGCCCTGCTGTTTGATGTCGGCAATGGTGAATATGCCACTGTTGGGCAATAGTGTCAAGCTAAAAGATGTCGAAGTGGTTAGGTGCGGAGTGTGGTGTTGAAACAATTGAATAGCGATCGCGGTGTGGGTCAGCCAGCCGCCAGCTCTTGTCATTTCCAGCGATCGCCGAATTGTCCCGTTAGCAACCTGTGTCACAATAGGAACCGCTATCTGTGGTGGTCAACCTTGACTCAGGAATTACCAAAGTGGAACTGGACAATTACGGCAATCACAAGGCTCTCAGTGACGTTATTACCTGTCACATCACTGAGAGCCTTTGTTCTCGAATCACCTTTGCAGAGTATATGGATCTGGCGTTATACCAGCCGCAGCATGGGTATTACGTTACCGCTCCCAGCAAAATTGGCGCCACCGGAGACTTTTTCACCTCGCCCCACTTAGGCTCCGACTTTGGCGAACTGCTGGCGCAACAATTTATCCAGATGTGGCACCTGTTAGGCCAACCCGATCGCTTCACTCTGGTGGAAATGGGTGCCGGACAAGGGCTACTTGCTGGAGACGTGCTCCGTGATCTCGCGCAACATCAGCCAGAGTGGGCAAATCATCTCGACTATGTGATTGTGGAACGCGCCCCGGCGTTGATCGCAGAACAACAGCAACGGCTGCAACCCTGGCGCGATCGCGGTTGGTCAATTCGCTGGACAACACTCGAAGCGATGCCACCGGATTCCGTCACAGGTTGTTTTTTCTCCAACGAGCTAGTCGATGCCTTGCCTGTGCATCAAGTGATTGTGCAGGACGGGCAATTGCAGGAAATTTATGTCACCTTGCCAGAGGGCGACGCGGAAACGGCTTTTGTCGAACAAGTTGGACCACTGTCAACGCCGCAACTGGCAATCTACTTTCAAGACATTCAGATTGATCTAACCTCGGCGCGTTATCCGGATGGCTACCGGACAGAGGTCAACTTGGCGGCGCTGGATTGGTTACAGCAAGTAGCATCGCGGTTGCAGCAGGGCTATGTGCTGACGATCGACTATGGCTATGCCAGCGATCGCTATTACAATCCCATGCGATCGACGGGAACTTTACAGTGCTACTACCGTCATCGCTATCATGACAACCCTTATATTCACATTGGACAGCAAGATATCACTGCCCATGTCGATTTCACGTCCTTACAAAAATACGGTGAGCACTGTCACTTGCACACCGTCGGTTTCACGAAACAAGGTTTATTTTTGATGAGTCTGGGATTGGGCGATCGCATTTCAGCCATCAGTCAATCCCAGGCTAGTGATCCACAAATGTTGCAAACGATTCTCCGCCGTCGCGATGCGTTACAAACCCTGATTGACCCCATGGGGATGGGCAATTTCGGGGTGTTGATGCAAAGCAAAGGAGTAGACCCGAACGAGACGCTGATCGGACTGCGGGGAGAACAGATGGTCATCGGGCTGTAAGACAACAGGCTTGAAAGGATTTCTAGAAAACCAGATTACTGTACGGGCAGGTTTAGCAACAGCACGATCCGCTGAAGCCCAGAACTGTGGCAAAACCTGCCCCTACGCAAAATTTGTTTTCTACGAGAAATCGCTTTAGTTATTGGCGGCGGTACTGCGAGGATCAATCACATCCAGGCGCACGCGAGCCACGCCGGAACTGATCAAGCCCAGGACACTCGCTGCCCCTTTGGAAACGTCAATCACGCGGTTGCCGTGGAAGGGACCGCGATCGTTGATGCGCACCACGACCGATTGACCATTATCGAGGTTAGTCACCAACACCCGGGTGCCAAAGGGCAGGGTGCGATGCGCCGCTGTTAAATCATGTTGGTTGAACCGTTCCCCGCTGGCACTCTGGTTGCCATGAAATCCAGGACCATACCAGGATGCAAACCCAGTGGCTAACAGCCGGACGGCTCCAAAGGCAAAGACTTGAGCACCAGGGGCACCCGGCTGACCACCGATTTCTCGCAACGGTTCGGCATTGCCGAGAACTCGCCGCAGACGGTTGGTGGCCTGGAGGGCATCTTTTTCTAAATTCCGCGTGCTGTCCGGCAGGATGGTGTTGCCGTCGAGGGTGGCGATCGCGATCCGGTTGCTCCGAATCACGAGGCGATCGCGTTGGGCGGAAGGGGCGGGTTGGTTGTCCCAGCTCACAGAAATACTGCTGGCGTTCACGCCATCTCGATGCAGTTGGTTAATACGAGCGGCAATCACACTGGCTCGCCAAATCGGATTGTTAATAGCGGTGAGATCGTTTAACGCTTCGAATTTAAAGTCGGTGGAGTCAGGTTCAGACAGCGTTAGGGACGACTGAAATAAAGTGGTCAGCGATAAGGGGGCAGAGGCGGGGCGAGTTAAAGATTTGGTATTCGCCGCATTGTCATCCCCAGCGACAGATTTTTGAGTTCCGAGCTTCACCCCATTGGGTGTAGCGCTCCGGCTGCCCAGGAAAGTTAAGATTGGTAGGCTACGGACATAAAGCGTCGCCGCTTCACGACCCGCAACCATATGGGGTTGAACGGTGGCAACGGCTTCCGACGAAGCTTGAGTTGCAGGCTGAGATTGTTGTTCACCAACCTTCACCACATCATTCGACTGTTTGCCGAGTTTCGCAACATTGCTCTGAACTGAGCGGGGAGGTTCCGAAAGGGCGCTTGCTCCGACTTTCAAGCGATTAGGCTCTGAGTTGGAATCCGCTTCCTGAGCAGAGATCTCAGGACTTTGAGCGCTAGCTGTGAGCGGAAGACCGACTGTTGCAATCAACAGAGAAGCAGTCAGACTGCTGAGAAGTTTGTGATTCATATGCGATAGATAAAGGCACTCCAATTGGGGTTCGAGGATGGCGATAGAGATAAAAAGACTCGCGATCGCTCGTTGTGTAACCCGTACTCGTTCCGTGTTTACTCCTGATTCATCGAACTGCAACAGACTATCACGAAGTTTTTGAAATGGGGATCAGGGAAATGGGGAATCACGAAGAAGCTTTAAAGGCACTTTACAAAATGCACCAAATCTGAAACGACTACCATGCCCACGCTTCGCGAGAAACAAATAATATTCTCCTCAATGTAATATACATAAAACTTTACAAATTCGTTTACTTAACTTTACATTAATGGGGCGACGGGTGCCGTCAGACGAACAGAGTACAATGACAT
The DNA here is from genome assembly GCA_027482985.1 of Cyanobacteriota bacterium. Lineage (GTDB taxonomy): Bacteria > Cyanobacteriota > Cyanobacteriia > Leptolyngbyales > Leptolyngbyaceae > JSC-12. Next base: position 10,917 of record JAIXVO010000742.1, on the reverse strand, counting down.
CCGGAACTGACGCGGGCAACAGCCTTATATATGGAATATCGAGACGCTGGAGTAGATGTAGAAGCGGGTCGTGCCTTTGTCGAGCGGATTCGCGACATGGTGAGTAGCACGATGCGATCGGAAGTGCTGGGGCGGTTGGGTGGCTTTAGTGGCCTGTTTCAACTGCCCACGGGCTATCAAGAGCCGATTCTGGTATCGGGCACGGATGGTGTGGGCACGAAATTGAAGCTGGCTCACCAACTCGATCGCCACAACTCTGTCGGCATTGATCTCGTGGCGATGTGCGTCAACGATGTGTTGTGTTGTGGGGCCGAACCCTTATTCTTTCTGGATTACCTGGCAACGGGCAAACTCAATCCGGCGCAATTAGCCGATGTGGTGGACGGGATCGCCGTTGGGTGTCGGCAGGCGGGTTGTGCCTTATTAGGGGGCGAAACGGCGGAAATGCCAGGATTTTATCAGGCGGGGGAATATGACCTGGCGGGCTTCTGTGTGGGGATTGTCGAGAAGCGACAACTATTGGATGGTTCCCAGGTGCAGGTGGGCGATGTGGCGATCGCGCTGCCCAGTAGTGGTGTTCATAGTAATGGGTTCAGTTTGGTGCGGAAGATTTTGAGCGATCGCCAGTTTGATTTGAGCGATCGGCCTCCGGCCTTAGCGGGACAATCTTTAGGCGAACACCTGTTAACCCCCACTCAGATTTATGTCCAACCGGTATTGGCAGCGCGAAAGGATGGGCTGGCGATTCATGGCATGGCGCACATTACGGGCGGCGGTTTGCCCGAAAACTTGCCCCGGTGCCTGAATGCGGGTCAGTCGATTCAGGTTGATCCGACGGCCTGGAGTTGGCCGCCCATCTTTCAATGGTTAGCCGAGATGGGAGCGGTGAGTCCGGCGGGGATGTTTAACACGTTTAACCTGGGCGTTGGGATGGTGGTGATGGTGCCGCCGGAGCAAGTCGAGGCGGCGATGGCCTTTTTCACCGCGCAATCCCTCCCGGCCTTTGCGATTGGGACAGTGATTGCGGGGGATGGGCAAGTCGTGGGTTTACCAGAGTAAAAAACTATGCCACAACCTCGGAAACAGTTTGGGCAGCATTGGCTCCAAAGTGACAAAGCCTTGAATAGCATTGTGACGGCGGCAGCGTTGCAAAAAGGCGATGGCGATCAGCGGGGCGATCGCGTGTTGGAGATTGGCCCCGGCAAAGGCGTGCTGACCCGTCCTTTATTAACGCAAGCAGAAGCCGTTGTTGCGGTCGAAATCGATCGCGATTTGTGCGCCTTGTTATCTAAAAAATTAGGGCAAATGTCTAATCTTTTACTTTTGCAGGGTGACTTTTTAGCGCTGGATTTAGAAACTTTACTTACTCCATTTCCGGCTTTTCAAAAACCGAATAAAGTCGTTGCCAATATTCCCTACAACATTACTGGGCCGATCCTGGAAAAACTATTAGGGACGATCGCTCAACCGAATCCCATGCCCTTCGATTTAATCGTGCTGTTAGTGCAACGGGAAATTGCCTTAAGACTAAGAGCCAACGCAGGTTCTACCCATTTTGGGGCATTGACGGTACGCGTCCAATATTTAGCGGATTGTGAGCTGATTTGTGATGTGCCTGCGAAAGCCTTTTACCCTCCCCCTAAAGTTGATTCAGCCGTGATTCGATTGCGGCCGCGATCGCCATCGACTTCGGCGATTAATCCTAAGAAACTGGAACAATACCTGAAGCTTGGATTTAGTAGTAAACGCAAGATGTTGCGGAATAATTTGCAAACAGTGATTGATCGCGAGCGATTGGAACCTTTATTGGTAGATTTAGGATCTCATCCGCAAGCCAGAGCCGAAGAATTAAGCGTAGACCAATGGATTCAATTAAGTAATCGCTTAGAGTCGGTTTGAAAAGTCCATCGCTTTACAGAAGGCATTGACCAGTGACATTTGGGCGATGGTTGTGCAGGGAGTCCGAGCGAGAGATGGACTGCCGACCACGATCGCCAAACATTGAGCGCGAGAAATTGCCACATTGAAGCGGTTGCGATTCAGCAAAAACTCCAGGCCTCGAGGTGCCGCTTCACCACTACTGGCACACATAGAAACAATCACGATGGGTGCTTCTTGCCCTTGAAATTTATCCACAGTGCCAATTCGAGCGCGATCGCTAAGGTGGGCTTGCAGCTTTCGGACCTGGAGGTTGTAAGGAGCCACGATCAAGATATCCTGCGATCCAATTACCCCTCGTTGCTGACCGCGATCGCTGATATAGGCTAACCCTGTCAGTTCTGAGACAACTGCCGCAATCACAGCAACTTCTTCCTCACTGGCTTGGGTATTATCAGTGTGTTCCACGGGGACAAACACCAGCCCACTAGGTTTCTGAATGTAGCCCCTGGGTTGAGCCGGTAGCGCGATCGCATGACGTTGAGTATCGGGATGGTGGGTCAGCCGGCCTTCATAGGCTAACTCCGAGATAAAGCGACAAAGATCGGGGTGCAGGCGATAACTCACCCCTAAGAACACCCCTAGCTCTGGCGGCACAGTGGCTCGTCCCTGCAAAAAATACCCCAATGCCGAGGTGCCGCTGTCGCCGGGATGGGAGCCTTGCAGCGGTTGTTCCAATTGCATCTGGTCGCCCATTAGCACCAGGTTCTTGGCGCAGCGAGCTTTGGCGATCAGATTGGCAAGGGCAACCTGACCCGCTTCATCCACAAATAGATAGTCCCAAATGCTCTGATTTTCGGTGCGGCAACATTGAAACACGGTTGCTCCAACCAGTTGATAAGCGGGAGGATGGGCCTCTTGTAACTTGGCTTTGAGGACGATTTGAGGATGCTGGAATACCGCATCATCTGGAGTCCCCCCAATCTTAGCTCCGTGAAAATGAACGCCCTCCGCGATCGCGAGCGCTGCCACGCGCCCTAACAAATTGGCAATGACTTTGTGACTGGTGGAAGACACGGCGATCGTGTTGCCAGCGGCTAATAAACGAACGATGATCTGGGCGGCAGTGTAGGTCTTGCCACTGCCGGGTGGCCCTTGAATGCACAGCAAACTGTGATCTAGATGTAAAACCGTTTGAATCAGCGCCTCCAGCGCGATCGCCCCCGCTGTCCCGAAGGCTTTGCCAGGATGTGGTCGCACGCGGGGCGATCGCCGTGCCAGTAAGTCTTGGAGGCTGGGAGGCAGTGTTTGGGTTGATCGCCAAGTTTGCACCGTCTCCCGAATCGCCTCACTGATGTGCTCAGTCGAAATGAAACTGGCTGGCGCTAAACTGGTGCGGGGCGGAGCATCCCAGGCAGCAGCATCCAGTTTGACCACCTGCAACTTTTGATCGCTGATGGTCACCGTCAACTGTCCATCAGCTAGATCCAGGCGCGTTAACTTCGCGCCCCGGACAGGTTCGGGTGGCACAAACCAGCACTCCTCCCCCACCTCCAACTTGGTTTCTTGAGTTGGGTCAAAGCGGTAATCGTACGCCAGCGATCGACTTTTGGCGGTGGGACGATAGGGAGGCGTGGGGGTGCGTTCAATGCCCGCTAAACAATCGAGTTCTGCAATCAGTTCGGTTTCTGTCATTTTGAGCCACTCAAAACGCTGCCACCAGAACGGCTTGGCTTCTCGGCGATGAAATTGCAGCAGATGGGCAAGTAAGGTTTGCACTGGCCAAGGGGCAGTGGCCGGATCCACGTCGGGGGGAATTTCGGCAAGCAGTTGCTGAACCAACTCGGCAACTGCGGCAGCTTTGGCTTGCTGGTCGGTCGGGGGGTCGGTAGTAGGGGCAGGCGATGCTTCGGGTTGGGGCTGATAGGTGATGCCTTGAGTCGTTTGCAGCGATCGCAACCAGTCTGTTAAGTATTTGGTGGAGTCACAGTCATCCCGATTGTAGGCGCGAATCGCAGCCAGCAACGCTGCGGCCTGTGCGGGCTCCCGATGCCGCTGTTGCAACCATTGAAAATACTGAATCACAGAATCCTGAGCCGTTTGGACATCGCCCTGCCGCCCCTGCCAATAAATCTTTTCCAGGGTCTTGATAGAATAATTTGCCCCACCGACTCGCACACCCTGAGTCACAATTCGACATAGATCCACCAGCACTCCCGCCCGGAGTAAATCATCAAGTTGGTTTTCCCGCGTCGCATAACGACCCATCAAGCGTTTCAGGGCGATCGCTTCATACGCTGCATAGTGGTAGACGTGCATCTGCGGATCTTGTTGCCAGCGGGCATAGACCCAATCGATGAACTGCTCAAAGGCCAGCTTTTCTTCCGGCTCATTGTGTGCCCACCAATCCTGATAGTGAAGCGTGCCCTGCGCTGCATAGGTGACCCCAAATAAGTACTCCAAGCCCCCAACCGTTAAGGGGTAGCCTTCCATATCAAAGTAAACATCCAGCGGTGAGGCGGGTGGCAGTAAGGCCAAGCCTTTGCAGGGATCAGTCGCCGTGGGTGACAGGACTTCATAGCAGGGCTGAGGCTGACCCTGACTCTGTTTTTGTAGGCGTGCTTGGTGCTGCAAGCGACTGACCGTTTGGGGATCTAGGAGCGGCACTGTCGGCGGCTGTCCTGTGGGATCAATGGCAGCGAGTTGTTGCATGGTGGTAATGCCAGCCTGCTCCAGTCGCCGGATTTGGAGGCGGGTAATGTGAGCGACTTGACTCAAATGGTCGCGATCGCGTAATACCTGAGCCGCGGCTTGAGTCCAGCGGCCATGACTGTCACCTTGCGGCATCGGCATCGGAGTGACGGGAAACGACTTCATGAATTGCTGAAACTGGTGGCGCAGATGGCGATAGTAGTTGAGGTAGTCGGTGGTGCGAAACCTTTGCCTGTCGCCATTGCCCAGGATTAACTGGAATTCGGCTGGACTGTGACCTTGCACCTGGCTTAATAAATCGCAGTAGCAACAGGACTGAATCACAAAGTAAGGTTTGGGATGCAAGGCGAGTTTGCATTCCACCGGAATATAACTCCAGGCTCCCAGGGCAGATGGCTCCTCTACCCGCATTAATAGATCGGCATAGCCCAGCCAGTCCTCATGCTGGAGTGCCGCCTGGTAAAGATAGTGGTGACCAGCTTGCATCGCCGCGACCGTCGCCGCGATCGCCTGATCGCCTGGAATCACGCAGAGATCAGCCCCAGTCGCTTGTAAATGAGCTAAATACTGTTGTTCATGAGCTTGCCCCAGTTCCCCTAAGATCCGCTGCAACTCATCCACAGGATCGGGGGTGAAGAGGTTAGCCTGGGGGTGCTCTAACTGATAGCGTTGCTGCCAACTGGCAAAGTCACTTTCAAAAAATTGAATCAAGTCAGTTGGGGCGTAAATGACTTTTCCGGCAACCCGCTTCATGGTTAGTCTGGTGCTAAGAGGACGCTCTATTATTCCCGCCTGCCAAAGCAAATCTTGAAGGCGAGGTGAATTCGGAAATTGCCAAACGTCTTGGCAAAATACGAAGTAGATGATTGTTAATTTTCTCTACGAATTGTCAGCCTTAGCTTCACGAATTTGATCCTGGCGATCTCGCCTGAGTCAAATCTATCGCTTACTCCATTCAGCCTTTAAGCCATTTCACTACCAGCCTTAAATTGTTTAAGGAATGTCTAGTAATGCAACAATTCCTTTATAAATTGAATATGAAGAATGACTGCGATCGCGATTTTGTGGCGGCAAATCTAGCTTTGGCAAGGTCGGTAAGGGCTTCCAGGTTTGTTTCATCGTGTTAATGGCAAGCGATAAAAATTAACAAGAATCGCTAGAAAAATGAACATAGATTTCATAGTATGAGTTCGGGTAAATAGATTCTGATTTGCCCCATTCATTCCGACCGCAAGGTCAATCTTTTGTTCAACTCGTAATTATTCAAAACCCATGACCACAACCATTCAAAGACGCGAAAGCGGCAATGCTTGGGATCGTTTTTGTGATTGGATCACCAGCACAAACAACCGGATTTATATCGGTTGGTTCGGTGTCCTCATGATCCCGACTCTCCTGTCTGCGACCATCTGCTACATCATCGCCTTCATCGCTGCCCCCCCCGTGGACATCGATGGCATCCGCGAACCCGTAGCTGGTTCCTTGATCTACGGCAACAACATCATCTCTGGTGCGGTGGTGCCGTCCTCCAACGCGATCGGCTTGCACTTCTACCCCATCTGGGAAGCTGCTTCCCTGGATGAGTGGTTGTACAACGGTGGCCCTTACCAACTGGTGGTGCTGCACTTCCTGATTGGTTGCTTTGCTTACCTCGGTCGGCAGTGGGAACTGTCCTACCGCTTGGGCATGCGTCCCTGGATCTGCGTGGCTTACTCTGCACCGCTGGCCTCGGCTACCGCCGTGTTCTTGATCTACCCCATTGGTCAAGGTTCCTTCTCGGATGGGATGCCTTTGGGGATCTCCGGGACCTTCAACTTCATGTTTGTGTTCCAGGCAGAGCACAACATCCTGATGCACCCCTTCCACATGTTGGGTGTGGCGGGTGTGTTCGGCGGTAGCTTGTTCTCCGCCATGCACGGTTCCTTGGTAACCTCCTCCCTGGTGCGTGAGACGACTGAAGTTGAATCACAGAACTACGGCTACAAATTTGGTCAAGAAGAAGAAACCTACAACATCGTGGCAGCCCACGGCTACTTCGGTCGGTTGATCTTCCAATACGCGTCCTTCAACAACTCCCGTTCCTTGCACTTCTTCCTGGGTGCCTGGCCGGTGGTTTGCATCTGGTTTACCGCTTTGGGTATCTCCACGATGGCATTCAACCTGAACGGGTTTAACTTCAACCAATCTGTGTTGGATTCTCAAGGTCGCGTCATTAATACCTGGGCGGACGTGCTCAACCGCGCCAACCTGGGGATGGAAGTGATGCACGAGCGCAACGCTCACAACTTCCCCCTCGACCTCGCTTCTGGTGAAGCCATGCCCGTTGCGATGCAGGCTCCTGCGATCAACGGCTAATCACCAAACGACGGTTTAATTGCCAAAAGCGCTCTCTTCGCGAGGGCGCTTTTGCTATGGACTATTTTATGGCATCGATTTCGATGTTTGAGAACGTAGCCATTTGATCAGCAACCAGCCCAGAAAACAGCCGACAACGTAAGGGGGAAAGTCTTCCCAGAGAAAGGTGGTGCCCAATACGAGGCGACCGGGGAGTGTCGATCGCAGCGCTTGCAGCCAAGGCGGTTGCCAGAGTTGCAGAAGTTCGATCGCGCACGTCGCAATGAACACGCCCAGAGCGGTCCCCAATGGCGAGGTGCGAGGACGGATGAATTGCCCCAGGCAGATCCAGAAGAGGGTGTAAGCGATTGCGCCCCCGTGACTGTGCCAATCCGTGTTGCCTGCAAACCGGACAAAATAGCCCAAGGGCACCAAGATGACCATGCCCAATAACAAAGAACGACGGTAGCCCATCAATCCGGCATCGCCATTGCTGCATGCTGACAGTCGCCCAAGTCCCTAGGCACTCACGCCCAAGGTGATGAGTCCTAGGTAGAGGAGGGAGAGGGCAGCTAGTAACAGATCGGTGCGTTTGAGGGCCCGGAATGGCCCCTGGACGATTTGCAAAAAGGCATGGGCAATGAAGCCGATCGCTAGCCCATCGGCAATGGAGAAGGTGAGGGGGGTAAGCACAATAATGAGAAAGGCAGGAATCGCTTCGGTTAAGTTGCTCCAGTTGATGCAGCGCACTAGGCTCATCATCAGCACCCCCACCAGGACCAGCGCTGGGGCGATCGCAAACATCGGAATGGCGGCAAACAGGGGTGTCAAAGTGAGCGACACCAAGAGCAGGACGGCGACACAGAGGGAGGTAAAGCCACTCCGTCCGCCTTCCGCAATGCCCGCTGCCGCTTCTAAATAGGGCACTACCGGCGGCACCCCCAACACCGCCCCCACCATATTGCCCATACCTGTAACGCTTAGTGCCTGAGCCGCGCCCGGTAACTCGCCCTCGTCATTGGTTAACTGTCCCTGCTGCCCCAACCCCACAAAGCAGCCGATCGCGTCCGAAAGGTTGACAAATAGCAAAATAAAGACGGCGATCGCAAAATTCCCACTCTGTTGCCAGGTCAAGGTGGTTAGTCCCATCACCGCTTTGCCGACTAAATCGGTTGGCCACTGGGGCAGGGCAAAAATGCCCTGGGGCAGAGGGGCAATGCCCAGACACCAGGCGATGAGTGCCGTCCCCAAGATCCCCCAAAGCAGCGCCCCCTTCACCCGCCGTACCACTAACCCCATCACGAGTGCGAACCCCAGGAACGCCATCAAGGTGGCAGGTTGTCGCAGCGATCCCAGCGTTGTTTTCGTAGCGACGTTGGCCACAATAATGCCTGCTCCTAATGCTGGCGGCTCCGGCGTGCCGGATAACCCCACATAGGCAATAAACAAACCAATCCCGACGCTGGTGGCGTGTTTGATCGAGCCGGGAATGACTTGCATCATTTGATGCCGCACCTGACTGAGGCTGAGGGTGGTGAAGATGATACCCTGCACCAGCACGGCTCCTAATGCTAAAGGCCACGACAGGTGCATTTTGAGCACAATCGAAAAGACAAACAGCGTGATTAACCCGGTGCCAGGAGCTAGCACAAACGGATAGTTGGTCACGAGTCCCAGCAAGGCAGTCGCGATCGCCCCCGTGAGGGCACCGGCGGTGAGGAGCTGAGCAAATAAATCACCTGGTTGTTCTAAAAAAATTGCGACTGACAACAGGTTGGCATTCACCACCAGGAAGGGGGCGATCGTCACAAATGTCGTCAATCCAGCCAATAGTTCGGTCTGCAAATTGGTGGCTCGCTGCGGAAACTGGAAAAACTGCCGCACCGCATTCGCCCCCTGTAAATTGGTCGGTATGGAGAACAACCGCGAACGTTGCATACGATCAACCCATCCTTGGACTCAGCTATCGTATCGAATGAGCCATTGGTTTCCAGTGGACAATTGTCATGGTCTGATCATGACAATTGTCATCTTGTGATTCCGGGCGGGGTTGTGGGCAGTCTGAAGAAGTATTCGCACGCCCTCTTGAGGTCTTATGTCGAAAAAGCATTATCGCCAAGTTCGCAAAGCCACGATCATCCAACATGCGGCAGGCAAACGGATTCAGCTCGGCGGCTACCGCCCGGAACAGCGTCAGGCCGATGACCAAATCTTCTCTTCCCAACGATTTGGGCAGGGTAACCTACCCACCAAAGTGGATTTGCGGCCTTACCTGACCCCGGTGGAAAATCAGGGGGCAACCAATAGCTGTACGGCGAATGCAATGGCGGGTGCCTATGAGTATTTGGCGAAGCGATTGCAAGGGAAAGCAGATGATGTCAGTCGTTTATTTATTTACTACAATGCTCGTGCTTTAGATGGTGATCCATCGATTGACGAAGGCACTTATTTACAAAGTTGTATTCAAGTTTTACAAAAGTACGGCGCTTGTTCTGAACGTACCTGGAACTTCGACCCCGATCGCATCTTTGACCAACCGGATGATCCTTCCTACAACGAAGCGGCTGATTTTCTGGTGGAAACGGCAGAGCGGGTAGACGTGGATCTGGATACCATGCGGAGTTGTTTAGCGGAAGGTTATCCCTTTGCGTTTGGCTTGCAGTTATTTGGCTCCTTTCAAAAAGTCGGCTCCACGGGACTAGTCCCCATGCCCGATCGAGATCGGGAAAAGCATGATGGCGGTCATGCCATGCTCTGTGTCGGCTATTCTGATCACGATCGCGTCTTCATTGTCCGGAATTCCTGGGGCGACGATTGGGGCGATCGAGGCTATTGCTATATTCCCTACACCTACATGACGGATGCTGAGCTCAATTCAGATTGCTGGACGATTCACCAAATTAGTCAGCCTATTGATTTAAGTGAAGATATTGTGGGCAATGATGCCTCACTCTTTAGCGATGAAATTGCCGCCCTGGTGGAATCACTCCAAACACCAGGCATCGCCTTCTTAGATGACTTATTTCAGAGTGAAGAAACATTTACTTACGAAGAAGAAGCGATCTACACCGAAGAAGGATTGATTTCAATTGATGAAATTGCAGATCTAGATGCTTTGTATGAAGAATGGACGGAGGAAGTGGCAGATGAAGAAGTTGAGGAATATGAGGAAGGGGAGGAAGTAGAGGACAGTTATGAGGAGGAGGAAGTGGAGTACGAGGAAGAGGAAGTAGAGGATAGTTACGAGGAAGAAGGAGAAGAGGAAGAGGAGGAGATAGAGGATAGTTACGAGGCGGAAGAGGAAGCGGAAGAGGAGGACTATGAGGAAGGGGAGGAAGTAGAGGACAGTTATGAGGAGGAAGGTGAGGAAGAGGAGGAATACGAGGAAGAGGAGGCAGAAGAGGCTAGTTATGAGGAAGAATAGGGCGGATTAAGGCGGCGATCGCGCAGAGCCTGAATGATCCAAATTCTCTCAAGAATGGTAGGGTATTCATGTCCTGTGTGGATATGAGTCCCCCGCTAGCCCTGATATTGCTATGGAAGTTTTTGTCCTGATTTTATCCAGCTTGGTGAGTGTACTGTCGCCTGTGAACCTGGTGGCGGATAAAGCGATCGAGAGCAATGTGCGATCGCAGTTTAAGCAGGTGGAACAACTGGAAGTCAGGCTAGATAACGCGCCTAATTTTAATATAGTGAAAGGGAAAGTCGATCGCCTGCGGATTGCAGGGCGGGGCTTTTATCCATTGGAAGGGATTCGCATTGATACGCTGGAATTGGAAACCGATCCGATTAATGTCAGTGTGACCGATGCTCGGAAGGGTCGGTATCGCCTGGAATCGCCTCTGGGTGTAGGGGTGCGGGTGGTAATCAAAGAAGCTGATGTGGTCGCTGCACTCAAATCGCCGACGGTCTTGCGGACAGTGGAGCAATTGCTGCGCGGCCTCAACCGGAATAAGGAATTGAGTGCCAGTGATGCGGCTGCGGCGACGCTGG
>JAIXVO010000585.1 GCA_027482985.1 Cyanobacteriota bacterium | reverse complement strand
TTCTTTGCCCTGGGCGGCTACGCGCTCGCCATGTATCTGCAACTGCAACTGCCCGCTGGCCAAATTCCCGAATTCTTTACGTTGTATGGCGTGCAGGAATTACCCGCCTTCTGGCAACCATTTTATTCCTTGCCCTTTACTTTACTGGCGGTCGTGGTGTTGCCGGCGATCGTGGCAGCGGCGTTGGGGTATTTAGTCTTCCGTAACCGGATTCGGGGCGTTTATTTTTCAATCCTGACGCAAGCTGCTCTGATTGTCTTTTTCAACTTCTTCAACGGTCAACAAAAGTTGATCAACGGCACCAACGGTTTAAAGACTGACACGGCGACTATCTTCGGGGTTGAAGTCAGTGATCCACGGATTCAGACCGGGTTGTATGTGCTGAGTATTCTGTTTTTGCTAGCAGGGTATGCCCTCTGCCGTTGGCTCACCAGTGGTCGCTTAGGCCGGATGCTGGTAGCAGTCCGGGATGACGAAACCCGCGTTCGGTTTTCGGGGTACAACCCGACGGGCTACAAGGTGTTTGTCTTTGCGATCTCCGCCATGCTAGCCGGGATTGCAGGCGCGCTGTATACGGTGCAATCGGGCATCATTACGCCGAGTTCTTCGATGGGGGTCGCGTTCTCGATTGAGATGGTAATCTGGGTGGCGTTGGGGGGGCGGGCAACCCTGGTGGGAGCCATCCTGGGGACGCTGATTGTCAACTTTGCCCGGATTGTGTTGAGTGAGCAGTTTCCCGAATTTTGGCTGTTTTTCCAGGGCGCATTGTTCCTGATCGTGGTGACAGTCCTGCCGGATGGCATCCTGGGCTGGCTACGCACAGAAGGCGTGAACCTGGTGCGATCGCTCCTGGGTCGCAAACAAATCCTCACGTATCCCAGCTTAGAAACGGACCCGGAAGTGCAATATGAACGGAAAAATATTGGAGATTCAGAATCTGACGGTTAGTTTTGATGGCTTCAAGGCGATCAACGACCTCAATTTCAGTCTGGATGAAGGCGAGTTGCGGGTGGTGATCGGGCCGAACGGAGCGGGCAAAACGACCTTCATGGATGTGATTACGGGCAAGACGAAACCGACGGTCGGGGAAGTCTTTTTTAAGGGCAAAAATTTGCGTCCCTATGCCGAACATGAGATCTCGAAAATGGGGATTGGGCGGAAGTTTCAGACTCCCCGCGTCTTCCAAAAACTGACTTCTCGCGAAAATCTGGAATTGTCTTGTACGCAGGGCAAAAACGTGTTCGCTTCCATGTTTGGCAAAACGTCTACAGCAGAACGACGGACAGTTTATGGTTTGTTAGAAACCATTGGCTTAACGCCTAAAGCGGATATTCGATCAGAGTATTTATCTCACGGCGAACGGCAACGCCTGGAAATCGGCATGTTAGTTGCCCAGTCGCCGGACTTATTGCTGGTGGATGAACCCGTCGCCGGACTCACGGACGAAGAAACCGAACAAGTTGGCGACCTGTTGCTGGCGCTGGCCGAAAGTCACTCTATTATCGTCGTCGAACATGATATGGAATTTGTCCGCCAAATTGCCCGCCAGGTGACGGTTTTGCATCAAGGTTCCGTGTTGTTTGAAGGCAAAATGGACGAGGTGCAAAGCGATCCACGGGTGATCGAAGTTTACTTAGGTCAGACTGAAGCCGATCATCAGGCGGCATAGGTGATTCAACATTCCTTACCGATTATCGACCCATGAGTTATACCAATAGCGCGATCGCCCCTGACCCTGCCAATGTGGGGGCACAATCCACCCTCAAAATCAGTGATTTAAATGTGTACTACGGTGAAAGTCACATTTTGCGGAATGTGGACATGACCGTCGCCCCCGGCAAAATGGTGTGTTTAATTGGACGCAACGGGGTGGGCAAAACCACACTCCTGAAAACCATCATGGGTTTGCTCAAACCCCGGAGTGGCAACGTCGAATATTTAGGGCACTCCATCCTCAGCCGCACTCCCGATCAACGGGCGCGGCTGGGCATTGGTTATGTGCCCCAGGGCCGCGAAATTATTCCGCGTTTGTCGATCAAAGAAAACCTGCTCTTGGGGTTAGAAGCGATCGGGACGCGGGGCGTGAAAACCAACACAATTCCCGACGACATCTTTGAGTTGTTTCCTGTCCTCAAAACGATGTTGAACCGGATGGGGGGGGATTTGAGTGGCGGTCAACAACAACAACTGGCGATCGCCCGTGCCATGATGAGTCGTCCGCAATTACTCGTACTGGACGAACCCACCGAAGGGATTCAGCCCTCGATCATTTTAGAAATTGAGGCCGCTGTCAAACGCATCGTGCGCGAAACTGGCACTTCAGTGTTACTGGTGGAGCAACACTTACACTTCGTGCGGCAGGCGGACTGGTATTACGCCATGCAGAAGGGCGGCATCGTCGCGCAAGGGGCCACCAGCGAACTCAGTAATGAAGTCATCCAACGCTTTTTAGCGGTTTAAAAAAGTTGATGCGGTGTACTGAAACACGGGAACTTCAGCAAAGTGATCGGGTTTTTGCCCTTTGAGGATAATTTTCTGTAAGTTCTCTACTGTCGATGGAGAAAAAAACTGTTCTCCTGTTTCCTCATTCACACGAGCAGGCACATTCTCAATCACAAAGAGTTGACCGTCTAGCTGAAGCGTATAAGTGACTTGTTTTTCAACTAAGATTTCTGGCTTGTTACTCATTATGCTGGGTTCTCCTCTGGGTAAAATCACTATTCCATCGCTGTGAATCGGGTTCGTATAAAGTGATGATTTTCAGCAAAGAACGAGAGGGATAACTCCATTGAATATGGATAGGACGTTGTGCTTGGGTCAAACCACAGATAAGGCCGCTTGAACCATACTTATCATTGGGATAGTCCTCAATCACTTGGTCATTTGCGATCGCCTCTCTCACTTCTTGAACTTGAATTTGTCGCAAAATCGATTGGTCAACATCATGTTTAGAAAACTCAAATTGCTCGTCTAAAACCTTTTACTGGATTGCTTCAATTAGCGAAGCCATAAACTCATGTTCTCATACCTGCCTAGCCCAAGCTACATCTTAGCTTTGGGTTATGTGCAAGATAACTCATTATTTTATCCATACTAAAAACTATACCTATCGTTGTTATCAGTCCTAGTGACATAAAAAATCTGCCAGAACGTGAATAAAGTTCTGGCAGATGGGGTGAAATGCGATCGCCCTTTGCTCGGCGATCGCGGTTAAATCGCCGGAGTCAGTTCCTTGTCGGCGGAGATGTCGGGGTTGACTTCGGGGGCGTCTTTTTCTGAGGGGGGCACGACTTGCCAGAATTTAGGCAAGTAATCTGACCAGTTGGCGAGAATGTGTTTGGCTTTGGGACTGCCGGTGCGATCGCAGTGAGCTTGAATTAACTCGCGCAACTGTTGTTCGCCGACTGGGGAGGTAATTCGTTGGGGTTTGACATTTTCCGGGTTGACTTTGGCGAGGAAGGTGCCGTCTTC
>JAIXVO010000272.1 GCA_027482985.1 Cyanobacteriota bacterium | reverse complement strand
TCTCTCTAATAAGATTGTTAGCTTGCTCACCCAAATAGAGTCCTTAAGAACAAAGGCGTAATCAAGATGGAAAGTACGAGACCAGGCCTCCCGGAAGCTGACATCAATGTGACGCCGGAGACCTACATCCGCGCAGAAACCGATCGGCAGTTCGGCGAGATCGTAAAAATGGCGGGGGGCATCAATCGCTTCTACCACTTCCGCAGCCCCACGCCGCTCGACAAGCAAAACGTCGTGCGAATGAACCGCGACACCCTTTACTCCATGGGCGTTGTCGATACCTCCAAGGGCGCTACGATCACCGTCCCGGAACTGCCAAAAGATCGTTATGCTTCGGTGTATCTCGTGGACAACGACCACTACTGCCCATCAGTGATCTACACATCCGGCACGCACGAATTGCCGAAGGACACCCAATACCTGGGCCTCGGAATCCGCATCCAGGTGTTCAATCCGAAGGATCCGGACGAAATCGCCCTGGTCAACCAGTTGCAGGATCAGTTCGTCATTAAGGCCAACAGCGCCGATCCACTGCCTGATTTCAAGTGGAACCCTGAGTCGCTGAAGAGCTGGACGGCACAGTACGAGAAGGATTCAGCCCAATACAGCAGTTGGAAGGGGATGCAAGGGCCGCGCGGCAAGGTTGACGAAAAGACCCGTCACATCGCTGCAGCAGCGGCATGGGGCCTCTTCCCCGAATGGGATGCCACCTACCTGAACTACAGCGGGGGCCATGATCCAAAGGTTTGCCACAAGGCCACCTATCAGGTGCCTGAAAACAAGGCTTTCTGGTCCATCACCATCTATGGCAACGACGGCTTCATGAAGAGCGAGAACTGCATCGTCAATTCCTCGAATGTGAAGCTGAATGCCGACGGCACGTTCACGGTGTATTTCGGATCGCAGGAACTTTGTGGCGACGTTCCGAACCGGCTGGATGTGACCGAGGGTTGGAATTTCCTGATGCGCGTCTATCGTCCTGGATCGTCCGTTTTGGATGAAACCTACGAGATGCCTAAGGCCGTGGCAGTCGAGTAATCGCAGGGTCGTGTGAGCGATGGGGCCAAGGGGCCAGCTAACAACCCGGTTGGAGCGACTCCCTTAGTTGCAGCCGCTCAACCGGAACGCTAGCTGGCTCAACAAAGTAGAGTCATGCAGGACAAAGAGTAATCAAGATGAAAAGTACGAAACAAGGCCTTCCAGAAGCTGGCGTCAATAGTGCGGGGGAAAAAACTTCGGAGTTCGCTTCACCAGCGGACTTTGGAGTCACCGATTACGCTTACAAAGTCTCGGAGACCGATTTTAATATCAAGCGGAGCCTTGCCAAGGCTGGCATCAACGAGTGGGCGCACCAGAGTGATGTCAGTAACGTCAAGACCCAGCAAGTCATCCGCGAGAATCAGGATGTTATTTATTCCAGCGCCGTCGTCGATGTTTGGGACGGTGCAACTCTCTCCGTACCGGCAAGCAAAACCTATCACATCATTGAGGTCATCGATCAGCAGAACTACATTGTCGATGTCGTCTATCCCGGTAGCAGCCTTACCATTACGCCCGACAACCTGACGTACGGCAACTACGTCTACCTCAACATGCGGATCCGAATACTTCCGGATTCTGAAGGTGGAATCGAAACCACCCGCGAGCTTCAACAGATGGCAACCATCGAGGCGAAGTCAGCCGTTCCTTATACGACTCCCGATATTGTGATCGATCAGACCAAAATGGAGGCGATCCGGATGGCGCTGATCAAGGACGTTCAGGCTGGCAAACTACCCGACACCAGTAGATCGATAGGTGGCCCGTATCAGACCGACCCGCAGGCTCATCTCTATGCCACCGCCTACGGATGGGGTGGCCTCTCTGTCGAACATGCGGCGTACGCTCCGATCGAGAACCGTACGGAGATCAAGGAGGGCAAGGCTGCGCCATCGAGCATCACGTTCACGCCGCCGGAAATCGATTATGACCGAGGTGGTTTCTGGTCGATCACCACCTATGACAGTGAAGGTTGGCTTGCCAGAGATAAAGCAGCCATTTCAAATTCAGAGGCAATCCAGAACCCAGACGGATCCTACACGATTCGGTTCAATTCTCCAGATAATCCGAACAATATCGAAACACCGTCGCCATTCTCAGCGCTGTTGCGAATCTACGTTCCCAAGTCAAAGGATGGTGCGATCCGATATCTAAAGAATGCGAGCAAGAATTTGGTAATCAAGTAAACTCTCGTTCTGCTCTCGCGAATGATTCCGAACCGGCTGGATGTGACCAAGGGCTGGAATTTTCTGATGCGGGTCTATCGCTCTGGAGCGTCCGTTTTAGCTGAGTTCTTCAAGCTGCCTAAGGCTTTGACAATCAAGTAATCGCAGGGTCGGGTGAGTGATGGGACCAAGGGGCCAGCTAATCGGGATAGGGAGAATCCTCACGAATCCCCCCTCCCACACCACCCATCGTGCGGCTCCGCAATGGGCGGTTCTCAACCTAACTGCTAGACGAATTGGCAGACTTCTCATCGTAACCCTGGGCTTTCATCCACAGGTCACGAATCGAGAGCAATCCCTGCTGTGCTAACCACTCATTGGTCATCCCCGTCTGTGTCGCCAACGTCCGCGACAACCGCCAATAGCCCTTCCGGCTTAAGCCTGTCGAGAAGGCATGTTGTCTTGGGGTTCCCAGTTTGAGCAGGTTGCCAATGCGCGTCCTTGGTCTGCGCCACTGTTTCCAGTAACACATCCGGATTCGACGCCTTAGCCACCCATCTAACTCAGGAATTGGCCCATAGCGCTGGGAAATCCCGAAGTAGCCCATCCAACCCCGCAGATAGAGGCTGATCCGCTTCAGCCGGTATTCCATCGACACTCGCCACCGCCGCGAGGTCAACCCCCGCAACCGGTGCTTAAAGTCTTGGAACGCTCGTTCTGACCAAACAATGCGAATCCCCTGAAACGTAAAGCTCAGGTACTCTAATCGCTCTATCCGGCAGACCCGACTCTTGAGCGGATTGACCTTGAGTCGTAGCACCTGGGTTAGATAGCGAGTCACACTCGCCATTACCCGCTTTCCCGCACACGGTGTTTTGACCAGAATAACCAGGTCGTCTACATAGCGGGCAAAACGGTGGCCTCGGCGCTCCAACTCCTGGTCGAGGTCATCCAGCAGAATGTTGGCTAGCAACGGTGACAGGGGCGACCCTTGCGGTGTTCCCCACTCCGTTGTCTGAGCCACGCCCTCGACCATTACCCCGGCTCGCAGGTAACGGCCTATCAAGCCTAGCAAGGTCTTATCCCGCACCTTGCGGGCGACCCTCGCCATTAAAACATCGTGGTTTACGGTGTCAAAGAACTTTTCCAAGTCCAAATCCACCACTACCCGATAGCCTTGCTTGACGTAGTCCTTCACCTGCTTAATCGCGCCATGGGCACTGCGTTTGGGACGACAACCAAAGCTGAACTCGGAAAACTCCGGGTCAAACATCGGCGTCAGCACTTGTGAGATGGCTTGTTGGATCACCCGGTCTAGGACTGTCGGCACGCCCAACAAGCGCTCACCCTTCCCCCCCGGCTTGGGGATTACGACCCGTCGCACAGGAGAGGGGCGGTAGCGTCCATCTCGTAAGGATTGGCGAATCTCGGCCCAGTGAAGCCGGGCGTAGGCGGCAAAGTCGTCCAGCACCATCCCGTCAATGCCGGGGGCACCCTGATTGGACTTCACTTGCTTCCACGCTCGGTGCAGATTCTCTGAGTCAAGGACTCGCTCCATCAGATTCGTCTCTAAGGCTGGCGGCATGGTTCCACGCCAGTCCGCTTCTCCCCCATACGGGTTCGTCAAAACGGCTGAGTTTGTCATGGCTCCTCCTTTGTTTTGGTTAAGTTCGGCCCTTCACCTTGTCCGGCCCATTACAGGCCAGCGTTTGACTACTATGGCCTCGGCTGACTTCTGCCTCCGGCGTCGGTTGTTGCCAACCGGCGGGCCGCTTTGATGACCGTAGGGTTCTGTGGCTACCTGGCCGTTTCCGGACAGACCTCAATCAGGCTCCCTTAGCCTCCATAGCTGCCTTGAAGGCAGACCTCCCCAGATAAGAACGTGAACTGTCGGTGCACCACCGCGTCATTTACCGTATCCCCTGAACCAAAAGGCTTTGTTGTGTTGTGCCAACTCGCCCCAGGAACTCGGCCTTCTATGACGTTTCTGTTCGTCGGCACGCACTTTTGCCGCTGGCTTCCTTCAGACCCTTCCTCGCGGAAACGCCCTTGCCTTAAGCTAGTGGTTGTCCATCTCTCGGCTCCTATGACTTTCGAGCATTTGGATGGCTGGTTCTCCCACAGGGGACTTTCACCCCATTAGTTCACGCCCATGCTGGGCGTACACAACCCGGTTGGAGCGGACTGAAAGGAGATCTTGGTGATGATGCGAAGGTTAGTTGCAGCCGCTCAACCGGAACGTTATTCAAAACCGATAAGTCCGTTGAGATTGTCTGATTTCATCCGAGATTGGGCAAGCAAAAGT
>JAIXVO010000377.1 GCA_027482985.1 Cyanobacteriota bacterium | reverse complement strand
TCTACTGCGCCGGCTCACGCTCAATATGGATTTATTGATTTGGCAAATGGCTGGAGATGCGAAGGGCGATTTCAGGGCAATAGTGGCAATGGTCTTTGTGTGGAAAAAGCTGCTAACCCTGGGAGTGCCTACCAATTTTATCGAGGCGATGTTAGGAGTGGAACCTTTACTGGCAACGGTGTTTTAGTGTATGCGAATGGCGATCGCTATGAAGGTCAAATGCAAAACGGTCGTCCCAATGGTAAAGGAACTTTTATTGAAGTTTCCCAAAATCGCCGCTATGAAGGGAGCTTTCGGAATGGGCAATTTCATGGTCAAGGGAACTATACGTTTGGCGATGGCACTCGCTATATCGGTCAATTCGCAGGTGGGCAACCTCACGGCATTGGCACTTACACGTTTTTAGAAAATGGTCGCCTTGCTTATACCTACAGCGGTCAATTTTATCTAGGCATTATTAATGGTAAAGGCTCTGTCACCAGTGCCAACGGGGTGCGGTGTACGGGAGTGTTTTACAGTAATGACCTGATTGGTAAGGGCACCTGTGCTTATCCCAGTGGTAGTGCCTTTAAGAGTTATACGGGTGAGCTTCGGAATGGACAGCCCGATGGTCGCGGCACCATTGTCTATAACACTGGCAAGCAATTTACTGGAGAGTTTCGGAATGGTTCCCCAGGCTTAAGTACTTCTAAAACATGAGGGAAGAGGGTGACTAGTGGCTGTCAATCCTCAAGTTCTGCGTATTGCCGTGTTTCGACTCCGCTCAACACTCGTTCCCCGTGGGTTGAGCGGAGCCGAAACCCACAGTCTTCGACTTGACAGATCACTCGCTCTTAAATCGTGATGATTGTGTTGGGTTACGCTGGCGCTAACCCAACCTACGCGATCGCTGTAATTTGCAGGAGATGGTCATGGGGCGATCGGGCGGGCGAGACACCCACCCCACGGGGATGGGATAGCTGTCTTCTGCCCTCTGCCTTCTGCCTTCTGCCTTACCTCACTAACCCATACCCATAATTTCGTAGCCGGAATCGACATAGATAATTTGGCCCGTGATGCCGCTGGACAGATCACTACAGAGGAATGCTGCCGTATTGCCGACTTCAGTTTGGGTCACCGTGCGGCGCAGGGGCGCGACTTCTTCCACATGGTGAATCATATCCAGAATGCCGCCGACGGCTGAAGAGGCCAGGGTGCGAATCGGGCCAGCGGAGATGCCATTGACTCGGATATTCTGGGGTCCCATTTCGGAGGCGAGATAGCGAACACTCATTTCCAGTCCGGCTTTCGCGATCCCCATCACGTTGTAATTGGGGATCACCCGCACCCCGCCTAAGTAGGTCAGCGTCACAATACTGCCGCCGTCCGTCATCAACGGTTGCGCCGCACCACAAAGTTTCACCAGCGAATAGGTGCTGATATCCATTGCCGTCGTAAACCCGCCGCGCGACGTATTCGCGAAACTGCCCGTCAAATCTTCCTTCTGGGCAAACGCCAAACAATGGATCAAAATGTCCAGCTTGCCCCACTTGTCGCGGACGGTATCAAATGCGGCTTGCACCTGGTCATCATCCTGCACATTACAGGGCACAAAAATGCTGGGATTGAGCGGCTCGACTAACTCGGCAACTTTCTTCTCAAACTTGCCTTTGTCATCGGGTAAGTACGTCACCCCGATGTTGGCTCCGGCTTTGTGAAGCTGTTGGGCGATCCCCCAGGCGATCGAGCGATTGTTCGCGATTCCCGTTACCAGAGCGTTCTTTCCAGTCAAATCCAACATAATTCTCTACTGTGAGGAGCAACTATTCAGAATACCAAGATGGGGTACCAAGTTTTGAAAGAATAGTCGTTCACTTTGGGGGGGTGCGGTTAAGATACTGTTAATTCGATCGCCGTCAGGATTCACTGCGAACTGACCTGGGCGATCGCGATCATCGAAAGTGATGGCAGAGGCTCTCAGAGTCAGGGTTTCAATCAACTTTGTAGCCGCTGTTACAAAAAACTATGATGAAGTAAGTTTAAGTGTTCTCAGTTACAAAGTTTGAGGTTTAGCAATTCGTTACTTAGCAGTGTCTGAGGTTCCGAGTAAGGGAATATGGTCGTGACGCAGGATAAGCCACTAGCATCAGTATTTCGGCAAGTTGGTGGGGGAGTCTTCCCTCCCGTTGTAGAAGCGTTTGAGCGTGGTAAGACGATCTTCTTCCCAGGGGATCCAGCCGAACGAGTCTATTTTTTGCTGAAGGGTGCCGTCAAACTCTCTCGGGTTTACGAAGCCGGGGAAGAAATCACGGTTGCTCTGCTGCGAGAAAACAGTGTGTTTGGGGTGCTGTCCCTGATCACCGGGCATCGTTCCGATCGCTTCTACCATGCCGTCGCTTTTACCCCCGTCGAGTTGCTGTCAGTGCCCATTGAACAAATGGAGAAAGCGCTGAAGGATAATCCAGAACTGTCGCTGGTGTTGTTACAAGGGTTGTCGTCTCGCATTTTGCAAACCGAGATGATGATTGAAACCCTGGCGCACCGAGATATGGGATCGCGCCTGGTCAGCTTTTTGTTGATCCTTTGTCGCGATTTTGGGGTGCCCACCAAAGACGGGATCACGATTGATCTCAAACTGTCCCATCAGGCGATCGCCGAAGCGATCGGATCCACCCGCGTGACCGTGACGCGCTTGCTGGGCGATTTACGCAACGATAAGATGATCTCCATTCACAAAAAGAAGATTACCGTGCATAATCCTGTGACGCTCAGTCAACAGTTTACTTAGAACTCATGACTGGTTTCGCTCCCTCCACACGCTGTTGCGCTTACCGTAACGGCACCGCTCAAATTCAGGCACATACGATAGGCTGTAATTGACCCTGCCCCGATGATGGGATGATTGAGCGCATGGTGTGATCAACGGTTGGGAGTGTAATGTCCAGCGGGATTATTTTAATTTTGGCGGTCTTGCTTCTCGGTGGTGTGATTGCCACCGCAGGCGATCGCATTGGCACCAAAGTCGGCAAGGCTCGCCTCAGTCTGTTCAATCTGCGACCGCGCAAAACTGCGACCCTCATCACGATTCTGACGGGGGTGGCCGTGTCTGCTTCAACCCTGGGGATCTTGCTCAGTACGAGTGGCCCATTGCGGACGGGGATCTTTGAGTATGAGCGGATTCAGCGCGATCGCCGCCGCGCCCAGGCGGACTTAGAAACGGCGCAGACCGAACTCAAATCGGTGCAGGATGAAAAAACACGGATTCGGACGGAGTTGGGCAAGGCGCGATCGGAACGGACGGTGGCGAAGCAACAACTGGCGGAAACAAATGCTTCGCTGAAGGAAACGATCGCTGAGCGGGATAAGGCCAACCAAACGCGATCGCAGGCACAGAGCCAACTCGCCCGCGCCCAAACGGAACTCCAGCAGAACGAAAGCCAATTGGCGACCGTGAATCAGCAGGCGACCCAACTCCGAGCCGACATCAGCCAACTGCAAACCGAACGCAAGCGCGTGGTTGCTCAGGGCGAAGAAGAAATTCGCGCCAAAAATGCGGTGATTCAGGAACGGGAACAACGCCTGAAATTGTTGGAAGCGCAACAGGACTTTTTAGGCCGGGAAATTGCCAAGCTGGAGCGAGAAGCGGAAGGGCTGCGGCGAGGCAATGTGGCGATTCAGCGGGGACAGGTATTGGCCTCGGCGGTCGTGCGCATTGTCAACCCAGCGGCGGCGCAGGAAGCGGTGGATCAACTGCTGCGGGAGGCCAATCGAACGGGGTTGCAGTTAGCCCGACCGGGGAGCCGCCAGCAGGAGCAAATCGTGTTGATTACACGGGCGGAAGTCGAGCAACTGGCGAAACAAATTAATGACGGCAAAGACTACGTAGTCAGAATTTTATCCGCTGCGAATTATCTGACGGGCGAAATTCCGATTCAGGTGGTGGCGGAAGCGGTGCCGAATCAGGTGGTGTTCAATAAAGGTGATTTGGTCGCTTCCACCTCAATCGATCCCTCTACGGCCTCGGAAGCGGACATTCAACAGCGGATCAATTTGCTCCTATCAGCAGCGACTTTTCGCGCCAGACGATTAGGGATGTTAACGGATACGGTCGAAGTCGGTCGCGTGCAAAATCTGATCAACTTTGTGGAAAAGCTGAAAGAGTACAAGCAACCCGTGGAACTGCGGGCGATCGC